>JBAZTN010000001.1:0-46207 GCA_041661895.1 Methylobacter sp.
CCAGGTTTTCAATATTAAACAGGACGAAAAATACAACGAAAATAACATTGACTTCAAATTACGTGACCACGCCTTATTTATTTCTTTCGCGCCGGCGGATGACCCAAAAATTGCAGTTGCCGTGATTGTTGAACATGGAGGCCACGGCGGCTCAGTCGCCGCCCCCATCGCAGGGAAAGTTATCAAGCAATTTTTAGAGGCCAACAATGACAACTGAAACCCGCAGTGAACAATTTCAACCGCCCTCAATTATCGGCAATATTCTTAGAAAACTGCACATAGATATTCCCCTATTTATCTGCCTTTCCCTTATCTCACTGTTGAGCTTCGTTATTCTTTACAGTGCGGGCAGCCAGAATATGGACCTACTCATGCGCCAGGCTGCGCGTGTCGGATTGGCTTTTCTTTTAATGGCCGCATTGGCTCATGTCGATCCCCAGCAGTTTAAACGTTATTCGGCGATGCTTTTCGGTCTGGGTATATTATTGCTGTTTGCAGTGCTGATCCTAGGGCAATTCGGCAAAGGCGCGCAACGCTGGCTCGATCTGGGACTTTTTCGTTTCCAACCCTCAGAAATGATCAAAATCACGACCCCCATGATGATCGCCTGGTACCTGGCGGAGCATGCGTTGCCGCCAAAACCTAAACAACTGCTTATAGCCAGCATACTAATTGTCATCCCCACATTGCTGATCGCCAAACAACCCGACCTTGGGACTGCGTTACTGGTAGCCAGCTCCGGCGCTGCCATACTGTTTTTTGCCGGTCTTTCCTGGCGACTCATTCTGGCCATCGGCACCACACTGGCTGCGCTGACGCCTATACTATGGCATTTTATGCGCCCCTATCAACGCGACCGGGTACTCACCTTCTTAAACCCGGAAGCTGATCCATTAGGCAGGGGCTACCATATAATTCAATCGAAAATCGCTATTGGCTCCGGCGGCATCAATGGCAAAGGCTGGCTAGGCAGCACCCAGTCAGAACTGGATTTTTTACCGGAAAGCTCTACCGACTTTATTTTTGCAGTCTTTGCCGAAGAATTTGGCCTTTTCGGCTGCTTAGGCCTATTGGTGCTGTATCTGCTCATTATTATCCGTTGCCTGTATATTGCCTCGCAAGCTCAAGATACCTACAGCCGTTTATTAGCCGGCGGCTTAGCCTTTACATTTTTTGTTTATGTTTTTGTTAACATCGGCATGGTTATAGGTGTTCTGCCCGTTGTCGGTGTTCCATTGCCATTAATTAGCTACGGAGGCACATCAATAGTGACCTTACTAGCGGGTTTCGGAATTCTTATGTCAATTCACACTCATAAAAAACTCATCTCTCACTAATGAAACTAAAAACCATCCTAGCCCCTATAACACTTAGCTGCGTCTGTTTAATCGTTACCTCCTGCGCCGTCACTGAAATAAAAGAGCCCGCGACAACGACAACAGTAACAGGGGCAAGGACAGATGCCATTAATGCCTTTATCAGACAGATGGTGGCTACACACCAGTTTAATGAGTCAGAACTTCATGACTTGTTTGAATCAATCGAAATTAAGAATGATATTCTCAAAAGAATTTCGTCACCATCGGAAGGCTTGCCCTGGTATAAATATCGCAAAATCTTTCTGACTGAAGCACGCATCAACTCTGGAGTACAATTCTGGCGGGAAAACGAACAAGCATTGGCCGCAGCAGAGAAACAATACGGAGTTCCAGCAGAAATTATTATCGCTATCATCGGCGTTGAAACGCTTTACGGGAAAAACACCGGCAATCACCGTGTAATCGACGCCCTGTCTACGCTAGCTTTTGCCTATCCACCACGCAGCAAATTCTTTCTCAGCGAACTTGAAAACTACTTGCTGCTCTGTCGCGATGAACACATTAACCCCACCGATTCAACAGGCTCTTATGCTGGCGCCATGGGTATGCCGCAATTTATGCCCAGCAGTTTCAGAACCTACGCCGTTGATTTTGACAACGATAATCACCGCGATATCTGGCACAACAAAAGCGATGTCATAGCCAGTATCGCCAATTATTTTGCCAAACATCACTGGCAAGCCGGTCAGGCTATCGCTGTTCCCGTTACAGCCAAAGACGAAAACTATAAATTGGCATTGAATAAAGACCTTAAGCCGAATTTAAGTCTTACCGAGTTAGAATCACTCAACTTAACAATATCGAGGCAATTACCTTTAGACAGTAAAGTGAAGCTGCTTAGCTTTGAACAGCAACAAGGCGAAGAACTCTGGGCGGGGTTAGACAATTTTTATGTCATTACCCGCTACAACCACAGTCCTTTATATGCCATGGCCGTTTATCAGTTAAGCCAATCTATTTTAAATAAAAAAGGCTCATTCCCATGAATAAAACCCTACCGATACTTCTAATTTTTGTTTTATGCAGTTGTACCACCGAACAAGTAAAAACTACCGACAGCTTAAGCCAACCCCCAGTTACAACCAACTCTACAGCCAATCACCCATTCAGATACCTTTCAAAATTACACTTTGGCGATTCAGATACGCAGAATACTACCGCTGCCAAAGAAGAAAATCTTTTACCCCGCATTGCCCGCTACTTTAAACAGGGCATAGCCTCATGGTACGGCTCCGATTTTCACGGTAAAAAAACCGCAAATGGCGAAATATACGACATGTATGCTATGACGGCCGCACATCGAACACTGCCGTTGTCATCCTACGCTCGCGTAACCAATCTGGAAAATCAGCGTAGTATTATTGTTCGTATCAATGACCGGGGACCTTATCATGGCGACCGGGTTATGGATTTGTCTTACGCTGCCGCCAAGAAACTGGATCTTCAAGAGGCAGGAATAGGAGCCGTTGAAATCAAGGCGATAGCGCCCGAACAGGCGTTAGCGCAACTACAAAAATCAGCAGAAACACAAGAAAAGGATGTTTATTTGCAAGTAGGTACTTTTGGCAACAAAAAGACGGCGATGAAATTACAACATAAAATCGCCACCAATAAGTTAGCCCAACCTAAAATACTTTCCTCTGTACACAAAGGATCTACTCTATACAAAGTTGAAATAGGACCTATTAAATCTCCGGAGAGTGGACACAAACTGAATATACAGTTAGCAAATCTGGGCATAAAAACGACTCAATTTGTTACTGAACCCTACCAAACACAAACTGCCATGATACAATAAAACTACGTTTTACTGAGTCCACATTCAAGAGCAATGATATCTTTTAAAAGTTTTCCCCGCCTCCCCGTTTTTTTATTTTTCAGCTTGCTGATTGCCACCTTCCCGGCAAAATCAGAAAACGCTGAAATTATGACTCCAGCACCACCAACCATTGCAGCCAGCAGTTATATATTACTGGACTACAATACCGGCAAAGTGCTGGCGGAAAACAATGCTGACGCTAAACTTGCTCCCGCCAGTCTCACCAAGATCATGTCTGTTTATGTGGTGTTCCGGGAAATCAGTAATGGACATTTAAAGTTAGAAGATCTGGTAACTATCAGCAAAAAAGCCTGGGAAACAGCCGGCTCTCGCATGTTTGTCGAAGTCGGAAATCAAATTAAGGTTGAAGACCTCCTAAAAGGCGTCATCATCCAATCTGGCAACGATGCCAGCGTAGCTTTGGCGGAACATATCGCAGGTGATGAAACCACCTTTGCTGACATGATGAATCAGCATGCTAAAAGACTTGGAATGACCAATAGCCATTTTGAGGACAGCAATGGACTCCCTATCGAAAACCATTACACCTCAGCACGCGATTTAGCCATTCTCACCACGGCTTTAATCAAGGAATTTCCTGACTACTATCGCTGGTTTTCGCAAAAAGAATTCACCTATAACAAAATCACTCAGCATAATCGCAATCAACTGCTTTCGCGTGACGGAACGGTTGATGGCGTTAAAACCGGATTTACCGATGCCGCTGGCTATTGCCTGGTTGCCTCTGCGCTAAGGGACAATATGCGCCTGATTTCTGTAGTAATGGGCGCAGGCAGCGCCAACGCCAGAGCCAACGAAAATCAGACTCTGCTTAATTATGGATTCCGATTTTTTGAATCGCACAAACTGTATCAGGGCAAAACAGCTTTAACCGAAGCAAGAGTCTGGAAAGGGGACACCACAAAACTGGAAACTGGCTTGGCAGAAGATCTTTACGCCACCATTCCTCGCAATCGTTACTCTGACCTTAAAGCTGTTATTAATCTTGATAAAGACATTACCGCCCCCATCAAAGAAGGCGACAAAGTTGGCTCTGTGAACGTCACACTGAAAGATGAAATTATTGCCAACAAAGACCTGATAGCACTTAAATCTGTCGAAAAAGGCAACATTATCAGAAGACTCTATGATGGCGCACTGTTAAAGTTCGGAAAGTCAGATGGAAAATAAAACCGTTTATTTAAACGGGGATTATCTGCCTCTTAATGAGGCAAAAATATCGGTCATGGATCGAGGCTTTTTGTTTGGCGACGGAGTCTATGAAGTCATTCCGTCCTATTCAGGTCAATTATTCCGTTTTCAAGAGCACATGGAGCGCCTGGAAAATAGCCTGGATACTATTCGTTTGGCCAACCCGCACACCCGTGAACAATGGCTGAAAATACTGACCCCCCTGCTGGATTCCAGCCTGGATCAGTATATTTACCTACAGATTACCCGTGGCGTTGCCCCTAAAAGAGATCACGTTTTTCCGGAAAACATCGCGCCTACAGTCTTTGCTATGTGTTCAAACATCGTCCCTTTTGACAACAGAGACTCAGGCGTGAAAGCAATCAGCGTGGATGACAGTCGCTGGGAGCTTTGCAATGTAAAAGCCACCACACTGCTCGCCAATATCCTTCTTAGACAGCAGGCTGTTGAGCAAGGTTGCGCTGAGGCCATTTTGGTTAAAGATGGCTATGTTACCGAAGGTGCTGCAAGTAATGTTTTTGCAGTTATTGGTGGCATTTTAATTACACCACCTCAAGGTCATGAAATATTGCCAGGCATTACCCGTGAAGTGATTCTGGAAATTGCACAGCAAAACAACATTCCCTGTAGCGAAGAAATTATTACACTGGATGCTTTAAAAACAGCCAGCGAGATCTGGATAGCCAGCTCTACCCGCGAAATCGTCCCGGTTGTTGAACTCGATTCTGAAAAAATTTCAGATGGCAAACCCGGGCCTGTATGGCAAAACATGAATCGTCTATTTCAAGCTTACAAAAAATCCTTATCATGAGTGAAGAAACCCTTCTGGAATTCCCCTGCCAGTTTCCTATCAAGGCGATGGGAAAAACCGAACTGGAACTTGACCTGCTGGTTGTAGAAATCATTCGCCGCCATGCTCCTGATATTAATGAAGGCGCAGTGACTACGCGCCCCAGCAAAGACGGCAATTACATCGCGGTAACCGTCATCATAGAGGCTTCCAGCAAACAACAACTGGATGCTATTTATCAGGATTTATCAGACCATCCCCATATCTTGATGGCTTTGTAATTGTAGGTGCGAATTCATACATGGCTATCCCTGCCATGCACCCTTCGGGTAAATGCAAATCTGCTCCAGGCAGATTTGTCATTCGCCTGGTCCGATAAATCCACACTTAAAAGGGTACCCTAATGCCTGTGATACGCAATTTGGGACTCCAGAGCTATGAAACCGTCTGGCAGAACATGCAGCAGTTCACCCAGGATCGCAATGCAGAAACTGCTGACGAACTATGGATCGTAGAGCACTTTCCCGTTTATACTCTTGGCTTGAATGGTAAACGTGAGCACCTGCTAAATACCGGCTCCATTCCTGTTATTAATTCTGACCGGGGCGGACAGGTTACCTATCATGCTCCAGGGCAGCTGATAATTTATACCTTACTGGACATGAAGCGCAAAAACCTTGGGGTACGCCAGCTGGTCACGCTTCTGGAACAAGCCATGATTGACACCTTAGCCCTGTATAACATCGCAGCAATTGCCAGAGCCGATGCTCCCGGTGTCTATGTGAATGATAAAAAAATCGGCTCAATTGGCATAAGAATTAAAAACAACTGTAGCTATCATGGACTTAGTCTCAATAATCACATGGACTTGAGTCCTTTTGATCACATTAATACCTGCGGTTATTCTGGACTGGAAGTTACCCAACTGGCAGACCTGGGTGTCACTATCAGCAATGCTGAACTTGCCATCCCGGTTACTCAAGCCATCACGACGGCATTACAAAAATGACTCATCAAGCACCCTCCCGCTCCACCCCCGAATCTCACCAACGTAACGCTGAAAAACTGGCGAAAATCCCGATAAAAGTTGAACCTGCCGAAACCGTTTTGCGCAAACCGGACTGGATACGCGTAAAAATATCGGCCAGTGACGAAATTATCAGAATCAAACAATTATTGCGCGAACACCAACTGCACACCGTGTGTGAAGAAGCCGCCTGCCCTAATCTGGCTGAGTGTTTTCAGCATGGCACAGCGACTTTCATGATAATGGGCGATCTGTGCACGCGCCGCTGCCCTTTTTGCGACGTAGCGCATGGCAAACCGCTGGCACTGGATAAAGAAGAACCTCAACATCTGGCTGATGCCATACAGGCAATGGCATTAAAGTATGTGGTTATCACTTCGGTAGACCGTGATGATTTAAGAGATGGTGGGGCGGGGCATTTTGCCGACTGCATCAAAAAAATCCGTTTGCAAACGCCAGCTACCAAAATAGAAATTCTGGTTCCCGACTTCCGTGGACGCATAGAAAAAGCCGTTGAAATATTGGCTCAAGAACCCTGTGATGTGTTCAACCACAACCTGGAAACCGTCCCCAGATTGTACAAACAAGTGCGCCCCGGTTCCGACTACCAGGGGTCACTGAATTTACTGCGCCAATACAACCAAGCCCAGCCGCAAGTACCCACCAAATCGGGTCTAATGCTCGGCGTAGGCGAACATCCACACGAAGTTCATCAGGTCATGAAAGATTTAATAGCTCACGGTTGCTCAATGCTGACCCTAGGACAATATCTGCAACCCAGCAAAGCCCATTTGCCGGTCGAAAGCTACATCACCCCCGAACAATTTGATGAATATGGTGCCGTTGCAAAGGAATTAGGCTTTAAACAAGTCGCCAGCGCGCCAATGGTCAGATCATCCTACCATGCCGATCTTCAGGCTAAAGCCGTTATTAACAAATAGATGAGGCATACCGTTAGCAAAAGAGCATAGGTATCCACAAAACGGCCAATTATTTGATGTTGAACCGTTCATGGTGAACCTGCCGAACCTTATATATGCCTTTTGCAAGTACCTCCACTCTTTACTTCTAAACTATCTAACCAATACAGACTCACCATAAAAAAGCCCCGGCTATTAAAAATAACCGGGGCTTTTTTTACAACATAAACAAAGGCATATTACCACCTGCCTCTGTCAGGCAACATTTACATCATGCCGCCCATGCCACCCATACCGCCCATGCCGCCCATATCATGGCCGCCATGACCGCCTTTATCATCGCTAGGTGCATCAGCAATCATAACTTCGGTAGTCAGCATCAAGCCTGCAACCGAAGCAGCGTTTTGCAGCGCAGTACGCGTTACTTTCGCAGGGTCTAAAATACCCATTTCGATCATGTCGCCGTATTGGCCGGTTGCCGCGTTGTAACCGAAGTTACCTTTGCCTTTTTGCACTTCATTGAAAACCACTGAAGGCTCGTCGCCAGCGTTAGCAACGATTTGACGCAAAGGCTCTTCCATTGCACGACGCAGAATGTTGATACCAACTGTTTGGTCGTGGTTAATGCCTTCAAGTTTATCAAGAGCAGAAATAGCGCGAACCAAGGCTGATCCACCGCCAGCAACAACGCCTTCTTCAACCGCTGCGCGTGTTGAATGCAATGCATCTTCAACGCGGGCTTTCTTTTCTTTCATTTCAATTTCAGTTGCAGCACCCACTTTAATGACAGCAACACCGCCAGCCAATTTAGCCAGACGCTCTTGCAGTTTTTCTTTGTCATAGTCAGATGTTGCTTCTTCAGCTTGTGCACGAATTTGAGCAACACGATTTTTGATTTGCTCTTCAGAACCAGCACCATCAATGATAGTGGTGTTTTCTTTAGTGATTTGTACTTTTTTCGCTGTACCCAATTGCGCTAATTCAGCTTTTTCCAGGCTCAAACCGACTTCTTCGGAAATAACCACGCCACCTGTCAGTACCGCGATGTCTTCCAACATGGCTTTACGACGATCGCCGAAACCAGGTGCTTTAACGGCTGCAACTTTAACGATACCGCGTATGGTGTTAACAACCAAAGTTGCTAACGCTTCGCCTTCAACATCTTCAGCAACAATCAATAAAGGACGACCGGCTTTAGCAACGGCTTCCAATACTGGGAGCATGTCGCGAATGTTGGAGATTTTTTTGTCGTAAATCAGAATCAATGGATCGTCTAATTCGACGCTCATGTTTTCTTGTTTGTTGATGAAGTAAGGTGACAAGTAGCCACGGTCGAACTGCATACCTTCAACCACGTCCAACGAGTTATCTAAGCCTGTGCCTTCTTCAACAGTAATAACGCCTTCTTTACCGACTTTTTCCATTGCTTCTGCAATGATTTTGCCGACAGACTCATCAGAGTTTGCAGAGATAGTACCTACTTGAGCAATCGCTTTGTTATCGGTGCAAGGGGTTGCAGAGGCAACAATGGCTTCAACAGCTTTAATGACGGCTAAGTCAATACCGCGTTTTAAGTCCATTGGGTTCATGCCGGCTGCAACGGCTTTTAAACCTTCGTTGACGATAGATTGCGCCAATACGGTTGCAGTGGTTGTACCATCACCGGCCACATCAGAAGTTTGTGATGCCACTTCTTTAACCATCTGTGCGCCCATATTTTCGAATTTGTCTTTTAATTCGATTTCTTTTGCAACCGATACACCATCTTTCGTGATGGTTGGAGCGCCGAAGCTTTTGTCCAAAATCGCATTACGGCCTTTAGGACCTAAAGTCACCTTTACTGCGTTTGCTAAAATGTTTACGCCACGCGCCATACGACTACGTGCGTCATCACCGAAAAATACGTCTTTTGCTGCCATTTTTATTCCTTAATATTTTGTATGTGAATGTGATTAACGTGTTCAGGCTTAACCTAAAACACCCATGATGTCTTCTTCACGCATAACGATAAGGTCTTCACCGTCAACTTTAACTTCGTTACCTGAATACTTACCAAACAGCACTTTATCGCCGACTTTAACTTCTAAAGCGCGTACTGTGCCGTTATCCAGCTGTTTGCCATTACCTACCGCCAAAATCACACCTTGGCTTGGTTTTTCAGCTGCAGAACCAGGCAGTAAAATACCGCCAGCAGTTGTAGTTTCTTCTTCAACACGTTTGACTATCACTCTGTCATGTAACGGACGTATTTTCATCAATATCTCCAAACATTAAAATTAAAGGTTAAATTCAAATTTGAATTTTAGCACTCACCGACAATGAGTGCTAATAATAATCTACTTTTGCAGTCTGCCCCGTTCTTTGGCATCATCCCTTATCACAATACAGAATCAATATGACCTATGAATGACAACCAATTACTACGCTATAGCCGTCAAATCATGCTCCCAGCTTGTGATATTGCAGGACAACAAAAACTTCTTGCCGCCAATGTATTAATCATTGGCGCTGGAGGACTTGGCTCCCCCGCTGCCATATATCTTGCTGCAGCCGGTGTCGGCAACATTACTCTATATGATAATGACGTAGTGGACTTATCCAACTTACAAAGACAAATTGCTCATCACACGCCTGATATTGGGATTGATAAGGTAATTTCAACCCGCCAGACACTCAATAAGTTAAATCCCGATGTCAACGTAAGGGCCGTTAAACAACGATTGGATGGTGAACAGCTTAATAGTGAAGTGATGCAAGCGGATGTGGTTCTGGACTGCAGCGATAACTTCTCAACGCGCTTTGCGATTAATAAAGCTTGTGTCAAATATCAGATTCCTTTGGTTTCAGGGGCGGCCATACGCTTTGAAGGCCAGGTAGCTGTATTCACTCCCGGCAAAAATGACAGCCCCTGCTACAACTGCTTATATAATAGCGACGGCGAAGAATTGCAGAATTGCGCCACAAACGGGGTCATAGCGCCTATCACCGGAATAGTCGGCAGTATTCAGGCACTGGAAGCGATGAAACTAATAATGAATATTGGAGAAACTTTAACCGGACGGTTATTGCTACTCGATGGATTTACGATGGAATGTAATACAATGAATCTGCGAAAAAATCCTAGCTGCCCGACTTGTAGCGAGATGGGTCGGGTTAGCGCAGTGTAACCCGACCTACAAATGCTTTTTTATTTTTTACCAACCAACCCTCCGATAAATTTAATAGCTTTTTCTGCCATGTCGTTAACCAAAGACGGACTGTCTCCGTGCGGCTCAATTTCACCAAATGGCTGACTGCTTTCCTTGGTAAATTTATAAATAAAATAACCCAACGGCGCGAACGCCGCAGCAGCGATAATTAACATAAATACCCACAGCTCAACAACTCCACCCATGTTCCCTCCTCATGATTTTTCATCATTTGTATTGTTATTTTTAGGTGAATTTGGATAATACTCTCTTCCCGTCAAAAAAACATCCTTCCCGACCTAACCAACAAATTGTATAAATTCGTACCCAGTCATTACTACCACACAACACCCAAATTTCATAAAAGACAGGGCATACACGCTTTTGGCGCCGTCAAAAGTTGCGTAAAAAAATAGTTCATCGTATACTTCAAATAGCTTACTTGATCAAGCTAGCGTATAACATAAAAAACTTCTGGAGGTTATTACTATGAAATGGGAAACACCAAGCTACACAGACCTGCGTTTCGGTTTTGAAGTAACAATGTACATCTACAACCGTTAATACCATTCGGTTTAGACAAAAAAGGGACTCTTGACGGGTCCCTTTTTTTTGCCTGATCACCTTTATTCCCGTATCATTCAGCCCTTATCCCCTTTTAGGTTACCTTCAAACTATGAAGATCAGAGTTCTCGGTTCAGGCGCAGGCGGCGGCTTCCCACAATGGAACTGCAACTGCCATAATTGTCATCGTTTGCGGCACAATGAAATGACCGGTAAAGCCCGCACTCAGTCATCCATTGCCGTCAGCACCGATAACAAAAATTGGCTGTTGTTTAATACCTCACCGGATATTCGCGCGCAACTGGAAGCCTTTCCCGCTATCCAGCCAAAAGAAGGCGTTCGCGACACTGGCATTAAAGCCATCATGCTGATCGACAGCCAAATTGACCATACCACAGGTTTGTTGATGCTACGGGAAGGTAAGCCGCTGGATATTTACTGCACAGAAATGGTCAAGCAGGATCTGACCACCGGCTTTCCTTTATTTAACATGCTAAAAGACTACTGCACGGTTAATCATCACCCGATTCCCGTCGATGGCAGCAGCTTTACCATTCCCGGCATAGATGATTTACGCTTTTATACCCAAGCCTTAAAAAGCAAGGCACCACCTTATTCTCCGCATCGGCATGATCCGCATGAAGGCGATAATATTGGAGTAATCATCGAACAAATCTCTACCGGTAAAAAAGTATTTTATTCCCCCGGCTTGGGCGAAATAGAACCTCATGTTATGGCAGCCATGCAAGCCGTTGATTGCTTAATGGTAGACGGCACTTTCTGGACTGATGACGAAATGTGCACGCAGAACATCAGCCACAAGAAATCACGTGAAATCGGCCACTTGCCTCAATCCGGCGAAGGCGGCATGATAGAAATCTTGAACGGCGTTACAAAAGCCCGCAAAATATTGATCCATATCAACAATACCAACCCGATTTTAGACGACGATTCCGAACAACGTAAAATACTCGATGCCGCCGGCATTGAAGTCTCTTACGATGGCCTTGAAATCGATTTATAAAGGAGACACCATGAGCTGCGACAATAAAGCCTGGACCAAAGAACAGTTTGAAGCCGAATTGCGCGGCATGGAGAAGTATTACCATATTCATCACCCTTACCATACGTTGATGAACGAAGGCAAACTCACCAAAGAACAGCTACAGGGCTGGGTTGCCAACCGCTTTTATTATCAGGTCTGCATTCCCATCAAGGACGCCAACATTCTGGCCAACTGCCCTGATCGTGAAACACGCGCAAAATGGATCCAACGGATTATGGACCATGACGGTCACCCTGGCGATCCGGGAGGCATTGAGGCATGGATACAACTCGGAATGGCAGTAGGCTTAACGCGGGAAGAAATAACCTCGCAAAAACATGTCCTGCCGGGTGTGCGTTTTGCTGTCGATGCCTACGTCAATTTTGCCCGTAGAGCAGAATGGCATGAAGCGGCAAGTTCGTCTTTGACTGAACTGTTTGCCCCTAAAATTCACCAGCAGCGCTTGGATAACTGGCCCGAACATTACCCTTGGGTTGACCAGGAAGGATATATCTATTTCCGCAAACGCCTGACCGAAGCACGGCGCGATGTCGAGCATGGCCTAGCCATCACGCTGGACTGGTATAAAACCCGCGAACAGCAGGATCGCATGATTCAAATCCTGAAGTTCAAGCTTGACGTACTGTGGACGATGGCGGATGCCATGTACCTAGCCTATATTAACCGTATGCCGCCTTATTTTAATATCGAGAAATGAGTATTAACCCCGATCAAACCCTAAAATTTTCCCCTATGCATCGTTTGCAGTGGGAAGAAGCACAACAGAAAGATGTTATTCTTTATCCTGAAGGCATGGTAGAACTTAACCAAAGCTCTGCAGAAATCCTGAAGCTATGCGACGGCACGCGTAAACCAGCCCAAATCGTCAACGATCTGGAACAGAAATTTGCAACTACCGGTCTCGTTAATGACATTACCGCTTTTTTAGAGGTCGCTTTAAAAAATGGCTGGATCCAACAAAACTAGCATAAGCCCTCCGCGCTGGTTACTGGCGGAACTCACCTATTCCTGTCCGTTACAGTGCCCTTATTGCGCCAACCCGGTTGATTATGCAAAATATCAATCCGAACTGGACACCGAGGACTGGAAGCGCGTACTCACGCAAGCCCGCAAAATGGGCGCAGTCCAGCTGGGCTTTTCCGGCGGCGAACCCTTAACCCGCAAAGACCTAACCGAACTGGTTAAATACGCCAGAGACCTAGGTTACTATTCCAACCTGATCACCTCAGGTTATGGACTGACTGAAGAAAAAATCATCCATCTCAAGGAAGCAGGACTTGATCATATTCAGGTCAGTATTCAAGCCAGCACGCAAGAACTGAACGACCATATCGCCGGCACTGCATCATTCCAGCACAAAAAAGAAGTCGCCCATCTGGTCAAAAAACACGGCTACCCGATGGTCTTGTGCGTAGTCATACACCGAGAAAATATCCACCAGATGCCGGAAATACTGGCAATGGCAGAAGAACTGGGCGCAGATTATCTGGAGCTGGCGAACACACAATATTACGGCTGGGCGCATGCCAACCGTGATTTATTGCTGCCGACCAAAGAACAGTTTGAACAGGCCGAACAAATTGCACAGGCTTTTAAAGAAAAAGTCGCCGGTAAAATGAAAATTTATTATGTAGTGCCGGATTTTTATGAAGACCGACCCAAAGCCTGCATGAATGGCTGGGGAACAACATTCTTAACCATCGCACCGGACGGCGTGGCCCTGCCATGCCATTCGGCTCGTGAACTGCCGGGGCTGGACTGCCCCAGTGTTAAAGACAACAGCATTGAACAAATCTGGAACGAATCCAAAGCCTTCAATTTTTTCCGTGGCTATGAATGGATGAAAGAGCCTTGCAGCAGCTGTGATGAAAAAGAAAAAGACTTCGGCGGCTGCCGTTGTCAGGCTTATTTATTAAGCGGCGACATGTACGCTGCCGACCCGGTATGCAGCAAATCGCCAAACCACTACGTAATTCAGGAAGCGATAGACTCAGCAAAAGCAAGTGCCTTAGCTGACAACGAAAAACCGCTGATTTTCCGTAACAGCAAAAACTCGCGGCTGTTGTCTTAAGCAAACATTTCTACAGCCCTTCCCAAGGCTTATACAAACCCTCAACATTCACCCCGAACATATCCAAAACCCGGCCAACGGTTTCATCAACCATGGCCGCCATTGAATCAGACTTGCTATAAAAAGCGGGCATGGGCGGAAAAATAATTCCGCCCATTTCCGTCACACTCGCCATGTTTCTGATGTGTGCCAGATTTAACGGCGTTTCACGTGGCATGACCACCAAGCGTCGACGCTCTTTCAATACCACATCGGCCGACCGTGAAATCAGATTATCGCCAAAGCCATGAGCAACCGCCGACAGGGTTTTCATGGAACACGGTGCAATAATCATCCCTTCTGTTTTAAAGCCGCCACTAGAAATACTGGCGGCAATGTCATCAATACCGTGCGTTACATCAGCCAGCGCGACTAGTTCTGCTCGCTTCATATCCATTTCGTGCTTTAAATTCACCACACCAGCAGAAGAAATAACAAGATGCGTTTCCCATTGTTCCTGGGCCTGTAAAACCTGCAACATTCTTACACCGTAGACCGCTCCGGTTGCGCCGGTCATCGCTATGATCAATCGTTTTTTTTGGTTCATTTTTATATTTAGTGTCATCAGTGTATAGGAGACCAACCGGTTTCCCTTACGATGTTAAAGAGCCAATTTAGACGCAAACTTGTCAGTTGCAGTCACCAGTGCATCGATCATTTCTTTGCCTTGAGCAATATGACCGGCATTGGGTAATACGATATATTCGGCATTTGGCAACGCCTTATGCAGACTGTAACCTGCCTCTATCGGACAGAGAAAGTCATTACGCCCATGAATAATAATCGTTGGAATTTCAAGTAGCACATCACAATTGTCGAGAATCTGGTTTTCCTCGATAAAATAATGATTCCTGGCGTAATGCAGTTCCATGCACACCTGCTTAACCACTTTCTCCGTTGCATGCTCGCCTTTCTGGCTCGACTGGTAATCATTGCCTAATGCCACTTGATCACCCCAGGCCGTCCATTCCTTGGCAACCCGCCTTTTTGCCACCTCGTCTTCACCCCATAATGCATCATATACCGCCTGCACCAGATTTCCTCGACACTGTTCCGGGATGCTCCCCAGCAATTGCTGCCATTGCTCAGGAAAAATCTTACCCGCGCCATCTTTGACAAACCAGTCCAAGTCCTGCTGCCGTGCCAGAAACACCGCACGAACAATCAGGCCTGTTACCTTGTCCTTATGCTGCTGGGCATACAAAAAAGCCAGCGCTCCGCCCCACGAACCGCCAAACACCAGCCATTGATCTATAGCCAGATGGTTACGAATACGCTCCATATCATCGATTAAATCCTGGGTGGTATTGTTTTCCAGTTCGCCAAAAGGCAGCGACAATCCACAGCCTCGCTGATCAAACAGGATGATGCGATAAAACTTGGGATTGAAAAAGCGCCGGTGATCCGGCCTAGTGCCTGAACATGGGCCGCCGTGCAGAAAAATAACCGGCATGCCAGCAGGATTACCGCTTTGCTCCACATAAACCGCATGCTCGCTGCCGGTTTCGAGGTAAAAGCTGTGGTAGGGCTTTATTTCGGGGTAAAGGATTTTCATGGCTTGTAGCATTAATTTTGATTTGTTTCCCAGCAAGAACCAGAAAAAATACTATTTTACCTTGAGCCTTTGCCTTGCACCTCTTTTTAATTCTTCAAGCATAAAAAAAGGGAGGGGTTTGAAGCCCTCCCTTTATTGGATTTATTTTTAAGCGCTTAACTTAGAAACCGATACCGACGTAACCACCGGCAGTAACGCCATCTGTGTTAACGCCGTCAGCTGCACCGCCTGTTAAATGATAACGTGCATCAACACCAACGAAGATGTCTTTCCATACCCTGTAATCAGCACCGGCACCGAACATCATACCTGGATTTAACACGGTAATTGACTCAGATGGAGGACTAACCACATGGATACCGAGACCTATAGGAATAATCCAAGGTCTTAAAGCACTGTCTTTGAAGAATTTGATTTTAGGTGCTGCCGTTAAACTGAATTGATTGACCGTTACAGAGCGCGCAGTTCCTCCCGGAGCAGCCAATGGAGTAGGGTCAGTAGCAAGTGCATTTCCCTCAACATGACCACCGAATTCTTTATATTCAAACATCAATTCACCCAACACTTGGGTATTGTCCATTGCACCCCATACATCATCAGTCAAGCTGAAATCAAAACCAGCCCCTATATACCAAGCATCGGTATCGGCCTGATCCTGAGCGCCAACTGGAACCACATCACTTTGAATGGAAACGCCATTTCTAGCTTCATCCATATGTGCATAGCCACCGCGGAAGAAAAGAGTATTATCGTGGTGTTCTTTTTCCGCTGGCTTGCTCTGAACTGCTACAGGAGCAGGAGCCGCTTTCAATCTGTTTAGTTCAGCTTGCATCTCTTGCATTTGCGCTTCTAGTGCATCAATTTTACTGTTGTCCGCACCAGCCTTTGAACCAGCGGCAGCTTGTGGAGAAACCAAAGCACCAGCCAGTGTTAATGTCGCTGTAGCAATGCCCAGCGCCAGTTTAGTTTTGTTTATCATTTATCCCCCTCATGAGGTTGTTATTTTTAAAAATTTGCTTTAATACAACAAAGCCGATCTTCCGTTTTGAATGGTAGCAGCTAAACCCATTCCTTACAAGCTTTGATGTTATTTTTTTAATATTAATTAATCCTTATTTATCAATAAGTAATAATGAAACGCTAATTATAAGTGTGAACTTGTGCACAAAAAACAACACTCTTCTTGCCCTAAACTGCGACTAAATTCCTTCATACTCTTATCGCCCTTCGTATTCAGTTATAATTGTCATGCGATAATTAGCAAATTTTCATTTTTCCTGGCCTTTTACATTCATGACCACAACACCGGATATCACCATCATTGGCGGCGGCATTATCGGCTTGATGACTGCCCGAGAATTTTTTAAGGCAGGCGCTACAGTTACTGTTATCGAAAAAAACCTAGCTGGCCAGGAATCATCTTGGGCGGGAGGCGGTATTTTGCTGCCGCTCTATCCGTGGCGGCAAGCTGATGCGATTACTCGGCTGGCGCTACAAAGCCTGAAGCTATATCCCACTTTGGCCTCGCAACTAAGTACCGAGACCCATGTAGATCCCGAATGGAATCCCTGCGGCTTACTGATTACTAAAAATCCTGATATTGCTGCAGCGGTGGACTGGTGCACCGCCAACAATATTTCATTTGAACAGGCTGGCGCGGATTTTTATAACGCTCTTGAAACAAAGCCTGATAACCCTCTCTGGCTGCCAGAGATTGCCCAGGCGCGCAATCCACGTCTGGTTAAATCATTAAAACAAGACCTGATTAATAAAGGCGTTACTTTAATAGAGCACTGTGAATTAAAAGCCATTACCCTAGAAAACGACCGCATTACAGCGATCAATACCACCTCCGGCCGGTTCGCTGTCAACCAGCTGATTATTTCTGCAGGCGCCTGGACCGGACAGTTATTTCAACAGCTTTTTCCTGCCATTGCCGATGATGTGCCAAAAATATTCCCGGTCAAAGGTCAAATGCTGTTATTTGATGCCCGACCGGATACGCTTAAGTTTATGGTATTGGATGGCGATCAATACCTGATTCCTCGACTTGACGGTAAAATACTGGCAGGCAGCACGGTGGAACAGGATAATTTCAATAAGACAACTACGTCAGAAGCCCGAAACCGGCTGAATACTTTTGCATTAAATTTGTTGCCGTCGCTTAAAAACTTTCCTGTCGTTAAACACTGGGCGGGATTGAGGCCCGGCACTGAGCACGGCGTGCCTTATATCGACAAACACCCAAAAATCAGCAATTTATGTATTAATGCCGGTCATTTTAGAAACGGTTTGGTGATGGGGCCTGCATCTGCGCAACTGATGGTCGATCTTGTTTTAAATCGCCCTACTACGGTAGCGCCGGAACCGTACAAGTTAACCAGACCAACAAACACTTAATCCAGATACTTATCATGAATCTTTATCCATTACTGCGCCCACTGTTATTTTCCCTAGATCCGGAAACCGCTCATGAAGTGACGCTTAAACTGCTAAACGCGGCCCATGCTTCCGGCGCATCAAAACTCATCTATCCCACCATTCAAGACAAGCCTGTGAATGTCATGGGGTTAAGCTTTAAAAATCCGGTTGGCCTCGCTGCCGGTCTGGATAAAAACGGTGATTATATTAATGCGCTGGCCGCATTGGGTTTTGGCTTTGTGGAAATAGGCACGGTAACGCCACGCCCTCAACCGGGCAACCCGAAGCCGCGCTTGTTCAGACTGCCTGAGCATCAGGCTATTATTAATCGCATGGGTTTTAATAATCTGGGAATAGATCACTTGCTGGCTCAAGTAAAACAAAGCTGCTATTTTGGTATTCTGGGTATCAATATCGGCAAGAATTTCGATACACCGATTGAAAATGCGGCAGACGATTATTTGATCGGCTTGCGCAAGGCTTACACTTCTGCCAGCTACATTACGATCAACATTTCCTCCCCGAACACCAAAAATCTGCGCCAGTTACAGCAGGGAGATGAAATCAGAGGCCTTATTTCCGCCTTAAAAGAAGAGCAACTTAAGCTGCAACAGGAACACGGAAAATACGTGCCTTTAGTCCTGAAAATAGCGCCCGATCTGACTGTCGAAGAAATAACCCACATTGCCCAACTGTTGTTGGAATTTGAAATCGATGGTGTGATTGCCACCAACACCACCATTGCCCGCGACATGATTGCAGGCCATCCGCTTGCCCATGAAGCCGGCGGTTTAAGTGGCGCACCGGTTAAAGAAAAGTCCACTTTTGTCGTGCAGAAATTGGCGGCTGAATTGAATGGCAAGATTCCGATTATCGCGGCAGGCGGGATTTTAAACGGCGCGGACGCGCAGGAAAAATTAGAAGCTGGGGCGAGTCTGGTACAGATATACAGCGGCCTTATTTATCGCGGGCCGCAGTTGATAGAAGATATTGTTAAAAGCTTATGATCTGAAAAGGGCGATTAACCAATCGCCCTTTCAATACAATGACTTATTCTCCGGCAATCGACATCCGCTCAACCAGTATAGAGCCGGTACGGATATTGCCACGATAATCGACGTCATTGCCCACGGCAACGATATTTTTAAGCATGTCTTTCAGATTACCGGCAATGGTGATTTCTTCAACCGGATATTGGATTTCGCCATTTTCCACCCAGAATCCTGAGGCTCCGCGCGAATAATCTCCAGTCACCATATTGACCCCTTGCCCCATCAACTCGGTGACCAGTAAACCGGTATTCAGTTCCTTTAACATCCCTTGATAATCAAGCATACCGGCATCTATCGTCAAATTATGCACGCCACCGGCATTACCCGTGCTTTGCAGTCCCAGTTTGCGAGCGGAATAAGTGCTCAACACATAACCGCGCAAAATTCCGTCGCTGACGATATCGCGCGTTTGAGTAGCAACGCCTTCACCGTCATACGCGCTACTGCCCAAAGCTCCTTTCAAGTAGGGTTGCTCGTGGATGCGGACAAATTCAGGGAAGACTTGAGTATCCAATGCATCCAGCAGGAATGTTGATTTACGATATAAGTTGCCACCACTGATTGCGCCGATAAACGAACTGAGCAAACCAGAAGCAGCTTCCGCGCAATACAGCACCGGACACTGCCGCGTGCTTAAGCTGCGAGCCTGTAAACGGCGGAGCGTTCGCTCGGCCGCTTTTTTGCCCACTTCGACAGCTGATTCCAGATTGACTGCATTTCTTGCCACGGTGTACCAGTAATCGCGCTGCATACTATCGCCACGCTGCGCCAATACAGAGCAACTCAAGGAATGACGGGTAGCGGCATAGCCCTGCAGAAAACCCAGGGTATTGCCCATGACACGAATACCCTGATGAGTATTGATTGAAGCGCCTTCGGAATTACTAATTTCCGCATGATAAGAACGCGCTGCATCTTCGCATTCAATGGCAAGAGCAATCGCCTCATCAACACCAACATCCCACGGGTGATTGAGATCAAGATCAGGAAATTCGGTGGCCAGCAGCTCTTGTTCCGGCAGACCTGAATACTCATCTTCACCGGTGTAGCGAGCAATACTGCATGCCGCACTGACCGTTTCCTTGATTGAAGCTAGCGACAAATCCGTGGTGCTGGCAGATCCCTTGCGCTGGCCAAAATACACTGTTACTCCCAGCCCCTGACCGCAATGATGCTCTATGGTTTCGACATCGCCTAGGCGAACCGATACGGATAAGCCATTTTCCTGGCTCAAGCCCGCTTCTGCAGCACTAGCGCCCTGCTTAGTTGCCTCGTCCAATATGTCCTGAACGGTATTTTTTAACTGGCTGATTTGTTCCTGATTTTGCACTGTGTTCTCTAATCCTGTGTAGAAAAATGGTACGCGATGCGCACCCTACATGGCTAAACGCTGGTTCCGCCAACCGTCAACCCGTCAATCTTCAAGGTAGGCTGCCCTACCCCGACCGGCACACTCTGCCCGTCCTTACCGCAAGTTCCGACACCACTATCTAGTTCAAGATCGCTGCCGACCATGGAAACCCGGGTTAATACATCGGGACCGTTGCCAATTAATGTTGCGCCTTTAACCGCACGGGTTATTTTGCCATTTTCGATCAGATAGGCTTCGCTGGCGGAAAATACAAACTTCCCGGAGGTAATATCAACCTGTCCACCGCCAAAGTTTTTGGCATACAGGCCTTTTTTTACCGACTTTATAATTTCTTCTGGATTATGCTGTCCGGGTAGCATATAGGTGTTAGTCATGCGCGGCATTGGTAAATGCGCGTAGGATTCCCGGCGGCCATTGCCGGTGGGTTTAACGCCCATTAACCGGGCATTGAGCTTATCCTGCATATAGCCTTTCAGGATGCCGTTTTCGATCAATACGGTTTTTTCTGTGGGTGTGCCTTCATCATCAATACTCAATGAGCCGCGCCGCGCCGGCAAGGTGCCATCATCGACTACCGTACATAAATCGGATGCCACCCGCTCACCGACGCGACCGCTGAATGCCGATGTGCCTTTGCGATTAAAATCGCCTTCCAAACCGTGGCCTATGGCCTCATGCAGAAGAATACCCGGCCAGCCCGGCCCCAGCACTACCGTCATATTGCCGGCTGGCGCTTCCACGGCTTCCAGATTAACCAATGCCTGCCTGACGGCTTCGCGGCCATATTCCAGTGCTATATCCTGGTTGATAAAACAACTGTAATCACTACGCCCGCCACCGCCCATGCTACCCTGTTCGCGCTGTCCGTTTTGTTCTACGATAACCGTTACATTCATCCGCACCAACGGCCGCACATCGGCAACCAGAGAGCCGTCCTGGCTTGCCACCAGAATACTGTCATGCACGCCGACCAGGCTGACAATAACTTCTTCAATCCGGCTATCCAGTTTACGGGTTTCGCTGTCAACCCTGCGCAATAAATCAATTTTCTGTTGGTCCGCCAAGGATTTTAATGGGTTAAGCGGGGCATAATACTGAGGCCAGTTTGCCGCTTTGGTCAGTCCGACTTGAGCCTCCTGTCCCTGCCTAACAATGGCTTTAACATTATTCGCCGCCTCCAGCAGCACCGGCAGCTCAATCCTGTCACTGTAGGCAAAGCCGGTTTTCTCGCCGGATACCGCACGTACTCCGGCACCCTGCTCGATATTATGACTGCCTTCTTTAATGATGCCGCCTTCCATTACCCAAGACTCAAAATGGCTGGACTGAAAATAGATGTCCGCCGCATCAACCGGCGAACTGAGCAATCGGCTCATAATCTTTTCAATGTCGCTATCCTGTATTCCGGCAGGCATCAGGATAAATTGTCTTGCAAGGTTTAATATTTCCATCACAACTTTAAATTTAAGTGTAGGGGGTAGCCCTTGGGCCTCCTAAGATAAAAGATAAGAGATTCAAGGTAAAATCCTCCTTGAATTTTTTACCTCTGTTATTCTTCTTTTAAATCATCACGCAGGGTTTTATACAATTGTTGCAACAAGTCTTCTGCGCCTTCCTCAGAGGCCTTATGTGCTCCATTTTTACCCGCGCTGCTTTGTTCAGTCGCATTAGCTATCGTCGCGGTTATTTCTGTTTCAGCGCCGTCTTCTTTGACAGTTAACAGATAAATCGCCCCGTTCTGCTCGTCATTCTGTTTTTCAAAAAAACCGGTCATATTCCCAAAGAAAGCGCCTGGATTGTAGCTGACATAATAAAATCCTTTATCGCGCTCATGATCGGTTATTTTGATTTCGCTTTGTTTCAATGCCAAATCCAGTGTATACCACGCATCATCGATAGGCTGCTTTATTCTAAGTTTTGCTGGCGTCGACTCAGTTATATAAACATCATCGCCCAAGCCTGATTTATATTTTTTCCTTGGAATCACACTATCGTCAATCTGAGGCGATTCCCCAGCTTTCCTATCGACCGCTACAGTGGGCGGACGCTCCAACATTTCAGTATCCCGATAACGACCGTCTTCCGCCGTACTGCAGGAAATCAACAACGTAACAAGCAATAAACCGAGACTAAAAATTTTAGCCATGCCATGCATATTAATCACTCTATTCACAAAATCGACGATGATTTAAAACCGGAAATGCACCACGCACTTTTTCCAGACGATCAAGATTTATTTCGGCAGATACAAAACCTCCGCCAGTCTTATAACAATCCAGCACCACACCCCACGGATCGACAATCATGCTATGCCCAAAAGTTTTACGACCATTTACATGAAAACCGCCCTGATTAGGTGCAATCACATAGCACAGGTTTTCCACGGCACGCGCACGAAGTAACAATTCCCAGTGAACGGCGCCTGTTTCTGCGGTGAAAGCAGAAGGGATCACAACTATTTCTACGCCCATCATGCTCATTTTGCGAAAAAACTCAGGAAACCGCAGATCGTAACAAACTGCGATACCCAGCTTACCAAAAGGCGTGTCAATAACCAGAGGTTCAGCGCCCGCTTCAATTGAATCTGATTCCCGATAAACTTCACTCGTCCCCGGAACATTGACATCAAACAGATGCATCTTATCGTAACGCGCAACCCGCTCGCCTTTGTCGTTATAAACAAGGCAAGCTGCCCGGACTTTATTGCTATCGTTGCCCACAATTGGAATGGTGCCACCGACCACCCAGACAGAATATTTTTTAGCAACTGTGGCCAAAAAGTCCTGGATCGGTCCCGAACCATCGACCTCTCTTACTTTAATCTTATCTAGCTCATGCTCTCCCATCAGGGCAAAATTTTCCGGTAGAGCTACCAGTTTTGATCCCGCCGCGGCTGCTTCAGCTATAAGCTTTTCGGCTACTAACAAGTTAGCGCTTACGTTAGGACTTGATGCCATTTGTATGGCCGCACATCTATTCATGTTATCTCTCCTTATTGTTCTTCTTGTTGCTGTAGCCATGGAAAGCTGGTAATGCCATTCCAGGTTTTCTGCAGCACTCCATCGTTCTTATGCATCGGAATAATTTCCGCATTTCCCCACGCACCCTTCACCAGATACTGAGATCCAAAGAAAAACCCTTCCTGGTTTTTACCCGTCAAAGACCGTCCAATCAAAGCGGCCACTTTACCCATAATTGTACCAGCAATAGGCACGGCATCGGCACTTTTAGGCGTCACATCAACAATGTGATCAACGGTTTGGTTAACGAGATCAGTATCTCCATTGATGGCGATTTTTGCAGGAATAGCATCAACTACTAAATCATGGGTTGATGCTATTCCATTTAATAAATCAAAATGCCCTTTAATGGTGTTAAAGGTCAAGCCTTCCTTATACACATCACTAAAATCAAGCTGAGCCCGTTTTATCCACTGAGCCAACGCCAGCATTCCCAGCACCCTGCCGAATCCGGGTTCTATGCTTAAAATACGTCCATTGCTAAGATTAACTTCCACTTGACCTTTCAAAGCCGCTAACGAAAACTGATACGGCGCCGCATCCCAGTTAACCGCAAAATCAATAACCGCAGTGGTTTCAGTCATATCTTTTGTAACTCCCAACTGCTTAAGTAGCTCACCGGTTCGAGCCAATTCCAGACGGCCTTCCGTATGCGTTTTAGATTGCTCGCCCCCGGCTTTCCAGTCACCGCCTGTCAATGCAAGCTTAAGACCAGCTCCAGTCAGCGCTAAACTCTTAAAACCCATACCGCCCGGTATGCGCTCGGTTTCCAATGTCAACCGCCCCAGATCAACCGACTGCCACAGCGTTTTATGACTAATTACCTTGAACAAAGGCAGGAGCTCTGGTGAAAGCCCTGGCTCCAGCGCGTCGCCTTGAGACCTCGCATGCTTTAATGCGGAAATATCCAGTACCTCCATATCAAGGATGATTCTGTCAGAACCTGTAAAGTCACCTGGAACCTGAACTTTTCCCTTGGCGAATGAACTGCCAATATCGCCAACCCAAAAACTACCTTCTCTCTTTAATGTCAGATCAAACACACCTATCTTTGTGTTTTTCCACAGCGCATGATTACTATGAATCTTTATCTCGCTGATCCTGGCTCCGGTTCCATTATCCTTATCATGGGCAAGCGAAAAACCAGCCAAGTCTTGCAGAGCCAATTGGTCACGATTGATCTCCAGCTTTATTCCAGCTTCCTGGCTCTGAGTTACATCACCTGTACCGACAAGAATATGTCCTGAATAAATATTCTGTTGTTTTGTATTTAACTGCACCGCCGCTTTCAGTTTATCGTCGTAATTTAATACCACCGGCAATACCAACTTATCCGCAAGACTAAACGTCATTGTCAAAGGTCTTTGCTGATCCTTGGTTTTGGCTAATTCCCCCGGCAAATCCAGAGCCATGCCCGCCAGCGTCGATTCCACAACGAGTTCCGGCAAACCATCATCATAAGGCAGCTTCAGCTTTAACCGATAATCTGTCTCTCCTTCAACCTTGTTCCACCAAGGGATTTTGAATTGCGACTTCAAATCGTTCACTCCGGCACGACCTGCTACATTGACAATGGTCTGGCTATCAGTGCTTTTGATATTAACTTGAATAGGGTTCCCTAAAGCGGCCGCATGAATAGTGTCACTATAAACACCTTGCTCATTAAACTTTAATTCGCCATCAATTCTGTTTACCACCAAATCAAGTGATTTCACTCTCAGCTTGGCATCTTTCAGCTGCGCCGTTCCATCTACCTTGGTTTGCACATTTTCATATAGAGGGATTTTAAGATCCAGCGTGACGCGGGTATTCCCTTCCGGGACAATGGTTTCCAGCAACGAATCCACAGGAGAACTCAGGGGTGTTTGCTGCATAAAGCCTAAAACCTGGCCGATTTCCCCTTCAGCCTCGCCCTTAATTAACACATGCTTACTTTCATTCAGTGATGGAATGGTAACTTCTGCTTGTTTAATAATTACCTTGTCAGATTGTCCTTGTTGAACATTTACCTTCAGACTGTCCTGTAAAAATAAGACTTCAGCCTCCATACCGGTTATATGAGGCCATTGCGGATCGTATGCCAGCTCAAACTTATCTGCATTAAATACAGCCTCAAAAACGCCTTGCCCAGCAGTAAATGGAAAATCGCTCAGATTACCGTAGACCAACAAGCCTCCGTTGGTCATGTGCCCACTAACAAAAGCATGATCCAGCCAGGCAACAACTTCATCATCCATAATGCCAACCGGCAAAAAATGTGTGGCCTGGCTGGCATCATCGCCAAAAAATGAACTTTGCAGATCCATAAAAACAGGATCTTTCGTTTTTGGAATGTTTATGTTCAAGCGGCTTTTACTCTGGAATCCCAAGGAATCCAGCTCAACCATTTTACTGGACACCGTCCAATTATTTTCTGCCTGCTGCCAGGAAATAACACCTTTAAGGCTGTTGACAGGCAGGGGGAAACGAAACAAATCTTGGGACGTTATTTGAGCATCTTTAGTTTCCAAGCGAACAACACCCTGCTTATCACTGCCTTTTATTTGCCCGCTCAAGTTCTCTATTCCAGGAATTTCAGACATCGGAGCAACACTGATTTTGGCGAATCTGCCGTTTACTGCAACAGATTTTGTATCCAGATCGGCAAACAGCGAGAATTTTTCTAACGATCCTTTGAGTCCGGCTTGCGCCAGCAAATTCAACTGTTCTTTTGGTAGTGGAGCAAAAAACTGCACTATTGCTGATGCTTCCTGCAAGTCCACAGACTCGACAGACAGCGCTATCTTATGCAATGCATTATCTTCCCTGCGCTGGCCGGCAACGCTAAACACGGCAGATGGCCATTTCTTAGTTATGCCCTTTAGGGTAGTTGCGTCTATAGCATCGGTGGTTTCCAGCTCAAAGTCTTTTACATCCAGTCGCCACTGCTTATCATTCAGATCCCCATGAAATTGGGTTTTCAGCTGTTTAACGGGGAATTCGCTCTTATCCTGCCGGATAAGCTTCATCTGCTGAATTTGTGCTACACCACCCAGGGATACCAGTTGCGAATGCTGCCAATTACTCCAGACCTTGAGGTTACCCATGCCGGAACTGATATTCATATCTAACGGCAAATCAACCGCTGCCAGTTCAGGCAAGTTTATATTTTCACCCTCGATATAAACGGTGCCTTGCGTAGATGTAGGCTCAAATGCATTGCCTTCAAAATCCATCGATACTCTTAATGAATCACCATATTTTTTCGGCAACTGGGTGAGCATATTAATGCGGTGACGCTCTCCATCATTAATGATCACCAGATCTACCGCATCGAATAATAGCGGCCGACCGTTGTTTTTTTCATCCTGCCAAATGATTTCACTTTGCAAAACTTCATATTTTCCGCCCTGCAATAACCACTGCGGCTGCCCGTCACTGACTTTTAAACCAACAATAACAATGTTTCCATCCTGTTTACGCTTCACGGCAAGCTTAGCGCCAATCACCGTGACCCTCGACGAGGACAACATATCCCTGCTTATCAGCATATCGAGCAAATTAATACTCAAACGTATTTCATTGAACTGAATTGCCGGTTTCTCATCAGCAACAATAGATGAAATATCAATATCCTTTACCACCAGCTGAGGAGTAAATCCACGCATATTTGTCCCTAATCGGCCTATTTTTACCGGTGTACCAATAAACCCGCTGATACTGGCAGCCAAATCGGATTTATAGTCCTCAACCTCAGACAGTAACAGGCGCACGCCGGTCAAGCCGATAGCTACCGCGATCAAAGACCAGAAAATGAGATGCCGCGTTGCACGCGTAATATGATGAATCACTAAAGAAGGTTAAAGCCTAAAGGTGCTAGGTTAAAAAATTGTAAATGTATTTCGTCTTTGCCATAAAGAAACAGAACCACAGAAGACATGGAGATAGATGTTTTATATTTTCAATGCGTTGAAAACGTGGTGTTCACTGTAGTGAAAAGTATTTCGCCTTAAAGCAACACAACATCATACTGTTCCTGATTATATTCCGACTCTGCCCTGAATTTGATCTGCACACCCAGAAAGGCCTCTAATTCAGCCAACATATCCGCTTCCTCATCGAGCAACATCTCCACAACTTCATTGGATGCCAGAACCAGTAATTTCTGGACGTTGTACTGCCTGACTTCACGAATAATCTCCCGAAATATTTCCAGACACATCGACTCCGCTGTTTTTAAAACCCCCCGTCCGCCACAGGCGCTGCAAGTTTCACAAAGTATATGCTCCAGGCTTTCCCTGGTTCTTTTGCGAGTCATCTCCACTAACCCCAGCGCAGATACTTCAGTAATTTTGGTTTTCGCGTGATCTTTTTCCAAATTCCGCTCAAGCGCCTGTAAAACTTGCCTTTTATGGTCTTCACTTTGCATATCGATAAAATCGATAATAATGATGCCGCCCAGATTTCTCAATCTGAGCTGTCGGGAAATCGTCTGCGCTGCTTCAAGATTGGTTTTGAAAATAGTCTCTTCCAGATTGCGTCCGCCGACATAACCTCCGGTATTCACATCAATAGTGGTCATCGACTCGGTCTGGTCAAACACCAGATGTCCACCTGATTTCAAGCTGACTTTACGCTCCAGCGCTTTTTGAATTTCATCCTCAACACTGTATATATCAAAAACCGGACAAGCCCCTGTGTAATGCTCGATAAGAGGCACTATTTCAGGTACAAAAGTCTCCGCAAATTCAACCAATCGATGATAGGTTTCATTGGAATCCACACGAACTCTTTCAATACCTTCTTTATATAAGTCCCGCAAGGTTCTAATACTCAGAGGCAAATCCTTATGAATAAGCTGCTTGGACTTAGCAGTAGGAATCTTGGCTGATATAGACTCCCACAGTTTCAACAGAAAGGTCATATCGGCAATCAATACAACTTCTTCCACACATTCCGCCGCCGTTCTCGCAATAAAGCCGCCACATTTACGCTCCAGCCTGAATGACTCCAGACAGGTTTTTAACCGCGCCCGTTCTGCTTCGCATTCAATCCGCTGCGACACTCCGGAATTGTTCGAATAGGGCATATATACTTGAAATCGCGACGGTATCGATATTTCCGTGGTTAATCGCGCACCTTTGCTGCCTATAGGATCTTTGACTACCTGTACAATAATATGCTGACCTTCATGCAAATAATGTTCGATGTTTTCCGACCCTTTTTTTTCCAGATCCTTGGCGCATAAATCAGAAAGATGAAGAAATGCCGCCCTGGGCAAACCTACATCAACAAAAGCCGCCTGCATGCCGGGCAGAACCCTGCATACTTCGCCTTTATAGATGTTACCCACCAGTCCTCTCTGCCGGCCTCTTTCAATGATTAATTCCTGCAGAACGCCATTTTCAATAACCGCAACACGAGTCTCAGGTGGAGTAACGTTGATTAAAATTTCTTCACTCATTGAAAAGTTCTATTCCTTGTTTGGATAATAGTTCCGCTGTTTCAAACAACGGCAAGCCGACTACGCCGGAAAAGCTGCCTTTTATAGACTCCACAAATACGCCGGCTAATCCTTGAATGGCATAGCTACCGGCTTTATCGACCGGTTCGCCGCTTTGCCAATAGACCAGTATTTCGTGTTCCGTCAATTGTCTGAAAGACACATCGGTAATACTTACTGCCTGACCATGCTCACGTCCTCTGAGCGAAATTGCACTATAAACCTGATGGGTTTTACCGGACAACTGCCTCAACATAGTCAGCGCTTCATCTCGATCTTTGGGCTTGCCCATAATCAAATCGCCCAAAACAACGGCTGTATCTGCGGCTAAGACCGGTAATTCCGCACCCAGTTGCGCAACACAGGCCGCCGACTTCTCTGCAGCTAATCGCTGCACATAGTCCAGCGGCGCTTCACTGGGCCTGGGCGTCTCATCAAGATCAACCGGATTAACAGTATAAGTGACTTTAATTTGATCTAGCAGCTCCTTTCGACGGGGGGAGGCTGAAGCAAGAATAATCTGTACTGTCATTAGCGATGATATGGGTGATTATGAAGAATACTCCAGGCGCGATAAAGCTGTTCGGCCACAACTATCCGTACCAGCGGATGAGGAAACGTCAGTTTTGACAAACTCCAGGATTCACGCGCCATTTGTTTGGCGGAATCGGCTAGACCTTCCGGGCCGCCGATCAATAAAGAAACATTCTGCCCGCTTTCCAGCCAACGCTGCATTGCCTGTGCCAGATCTGGAGTTGTCCAGGGTTTTCCGGGGATATCCAAAGTAACAATATGTGTACCTTGCGGAATCGCCGCAATCATCCTATCGCCTTCCTCTTTTACAATTCTGGCAACATCACTGTTTTTAGTTCTTTTACCCGGCGCAATTTCTTTAAGCACCAGCTCACATTCACGGGGCAGACGCTTGGCATATTCATCGTAACCTTGCTGCACCCAGCCTGGCATACGGTTTCCTACTGAGATCAGATTTATTTGCATGCGGTGCAGGATACAGAGAACAGGCCTCTGATGCAATGTGGCCTAATGCGCCTACTTTTGGTAGGCCTCGACAACACTGACCGAAACTAGTAATGAAATTGATGTTTCTAAGCGCGTATAAAAATTAGAAATTTCCTGCTCGCTTATGTTGCTAGGTAAAAAATCAGTCAACTATGAAGAAGGTATTAAAATGACGCATCGACTCTTTGTTAATAAAGAGTCGACGCTTGTTAAGAGTATTCGTAGTTTACAACCAAGAAGTCAGGCGAACTACAATCAAGCGGCTTGGACGGGGATGGAACTGGCTGAACGCTGAACCTCGTTTTTTTCATTAAAATATATCAACGTAGGCTTGTGTTTTTCCGCTTCCTTTTGATCCAATATTGCAAATGTGCAAACAATAATCAGATCACCGGGACATGCCAGACGGGCAGCCGCGCCATTAACTGAAAACAATCCTGAGCCTGCTTCGGCACGAATGGCATAGGTCGTAAAACGTGCACCATTATTAACATTGTAAATCTGTATCTGCTCGTATTCTCTGATACCCGATAAATCGAGAATATTGCTGTCAATCGCACAAGAACCCTCATAACCCAATTCTGAATGGGTCACTGTGGCTCTATGTAATTTCGCTTTAAGCATCGTGATTTGCATAATAAAAAACTATATAAATACCCTTGAGAACCGCGCATTATCCATTAATTATAATAATGCATCAACTTTTAGCATTTTCCAAACCATACAAAACCTGTTATGGCTCATATGGAAAAACAAATATTATCGATTAACCGAGTTTTGCCAAGCTTTGCCGCCGCCAACAAAACCAGTTCCGTATCATTTACTTCTGCTTTTTTTAAATCACTGCTACGGCACACACTAAAATAATCCGGCTGAAAACCAGCTTCCCGCAAAAACAGCAAAGCATGGCGCTCTATTTCCTCATAAGCCTGACTCCCAGCCAAAACAGTATCGCGAGCCGCACATAACGATCGATACAGCTTTGCAGCGACCGTTTTTTCCTCTGCGGTCAAATAGCCATTTCTTGAACTCATTGCCAAGCCGCTTGCCTCCCGAACCGTTTCTACACCGATTATTTCGACAGGAACATTGAGATCCCTGACCATAGTCCGTATCACCGCCAACTGCTGAAAATCTTTTAGCCCAAATAAGGCAATATCCGGCTGCACCATGTTGAACAACTTGCAGACGATTGTGGCAACACCGTCAAAATGACCTGGCCTTGACGCACTGCAATGCATTTCTGACAACCCGGCCACCGACACAACTGTTTTGGCATCCTGCGCATAAACCTCTGAAACAGCCGGTTGAAACAACAGGTCCGCACCGGCGGCACTGAGATTTTGCTGATCTTCACGTTCAGTACGTGGATAAGACTCAAAATCTTCCCCGACACCGAACTGGCTCGGATTTACAAAGATACTGACTACCACCCGATCTGCTTTTTTTCTGGCTTCATTCACCAGCTTTAGATGCCCCGCGTGCAGATTTCCCATAGTCGGTACAAAAGCAACGCTTTCACCCTCTAACTGCCACGCTCTGACGGTGGCGCGTAATTCTGATACGGTGTTAACTATGTGCATAAATTAAAAGCTATGTTCAAGTGTTGGAAACTGCGACCGCTTGACAGCTTGGTGATAGGCTACGATAGCCTCTTCAATGCCTACTGCATCGCACATGAAATTTTTGGAAAAACGTGGCCGCTTAACTGTGCCAATATCGAGCATGTCATAAAGCACCAGCACCTGCCCATCACAATCTACGCCTGCGCCGATACCTATAACAGGAATCGTTAACTGGGAGCTGATTTCCTTAGCCAACGCGGCCGGAACACACTCCAATACCAGCAGCCCTGCTCCCGCTTGCTCCAGCTCATGCGCATCAGCGATCATTTTTTCTGCGTCCGCGCGCTCTTTCCCCTGAATTTTATAACTGCCTAATTGATTAATAGATTGCGGTAACAAACCCAAATGCCCACAAACTGGAACGCCCTGATCAACAAGAAAACTGACGATCTCAATCCTTGCGCCTTCCAGCTTAACCATTTGCGCCTCCCCATCCTGCAATAATCTGGCGGCATTTTGGGCGGCAATAACGGGCGTGATATAACTCATAAACGGCAGATCAGCGATAATAAACGCCCGTTGCCTGGCTTTGCTGACGCACCGGGCATGGTAAACCATATCATTCATAGTAACCGGAAGGGTTGTACCATGTCCCTGAACAACCATCCCCAGAGAATCCCCCACCAGCATCACATCAATGCCCGTCTTATCGATTAATGCGCTAAAACTGGCATCGTAGGCGGTTAAGCAGGTGATTTTCTCGCCGCGCTGTTTCATGGCTGTCAGATCAGTAACTGACAACGGTTTTAGCATAGACGAGGAAGAATATTGATTCATTTTATTCACATGGATGTGCTGTAGCTGGTTTTTCAGGAGCGAAAACCAGTCAATCTAAGCGTTTCAGTCCATTCAATGGACACTTTGCAACCAGATCGGCAATACCACCCTTTCCGGGCACGACCAGTTGTGGAGCAATTTCATACAAGGGGTACAAGACAAAAGATCTTTCGGCAATGCCTATATGAGGCACTGTTAAATCAGGCATTTCAATTTTCTGATCGCCATAGATCAACAAATCCAGATCCAGGGTTCTTGCCCCCCAACGCTCACCTTTTCTTATCCGACCGTGATCATTTTCGATGTTTTGCAGCCTGTGCAGCAAATCCATCGGCGACAAGTCTGTTGCAATGCACATGACTGCATTGACATAATCAGGCTGATCTTGCGGCCCCATAGGCAAACTACGATATAAACTGGAAAACGCCAGCTCTTTCACTCCGGCTATTGCTACTATTGCAGTACGAGCTGATTTAATTTGCTCAGCAGGGCTCGCAAGATTACTGCCCAAGCCTATATAAGCAGTTATCAGGTCAGTTTTGGAGATTTTCATATTATTCACATGGATGTGATACAGGCTGGTTTTGCATGAGCGAAAACCAGTCTAAACTAATGACCGCTGCCTTAAGACTCTTTTCCTGCAACGCTATCCTTAACATTCTTACGATGACTCCTTTTTCTTCCTGGCTTTTTATTTGCCGGGTTACGAGGAGGTTGAGTCATTTTTCTTTGTTCTGTTTCACTGGCCGCTTGATATCTGGCCCACCACTCGGCCAACTCAGGATCAGCGCCTCCCGTCTCAGCGCGCAACACTAGAAAATCATAGCCCGCTCTAAAACGCGGATGCGTTATCAAGCGACTGGGTTTAGAGCCGAAGCGTGCATTAAATTTTGGCTGCAAGCTCCAGACTTCCCTCATTGCCATGCTGATATGGCGGGGGAGAGCGGTGCTTAAAATCTGTCTGGAAATAACTTCATTAGCAGCGTCCTGATAGGCCATGAATTCAACTATGCCTTGCGCCATTTTTTGCTTAGCTCGTATCTGGACAGGCTCCCACAAGAAAGCCGCCAACAGGAAATACGCGGTAACTGTTTTGCCTTCAGCAATCCTGCTATCCGAATTTTCCAATGCTTTAATCAGAAGTAATCTTGGAAAGCCATTATCTTCAACTGCCAAACTGTTCTCTGTGGCAGGAAACAGCACTTGAAAAAGCCCATAATGCCTGAGCATTTCAAATGTTTGCAACGCGTAACCGGATAAAAACAGCTTCAATGCTTCGTCATACAGCCGAGCCGAAGGGATGCTGGCTAACAACTCGGCATCATTATGTATTGCTTTTTCGCAATCAGGATGCATATTAAAGCCCAGCTTGACGGCAAAGCGCACCGCCCTCAACATGCGCACAGGATCTTCACGAAAGCGCATGTCCGGATCACCGATAAGTCTGAGCGTTCCGGTTTTATGGTCGGCCATGCCACCGACATAATCCACTACCGAAAAATCCTTTATATTGTAATAAAGTGCATTAACCGTAAAATCCCGGCGCCAAACATCTTCCTCAATAGTGCCGTAAACATTATCACGCAGCAGACGACCTTCCTTGTTGAGCACCTGCTTGTCATTTTGCGCCTCACCTGCACCTCGAAAAGTCGCAACTTCGATAATTTCTCTGCCAAAATGCACATGCGCCAAGCGAAATCGGCGACCAATTAAGCGGCAATTGCGAAATACTTTCCTGACTTGTTCAGGATCGGCATTGGTGACGACATCAAAATCCTTTGGTTCTCGCCCCAACAACAAATCACGCACGCAGCCGCCAACAAGATAGGCATCAAAACCCTCTTTTTGCAGGCGATACAAAACCTTCAGTGCATTTTCACTAATCTGGGATCGTGAAATATTATGTTCTGCACGCGAATAAATTTTGACTTGCGCTACAGTCGGCTCAGCCTTATTTTTAGCTGGCTTAATGATTTTTTTTAAAAAGTTTAAAATGGTCTTTACATCCTGTTTATTATTTTAATTATACCAATCATATCATTTCAATGAATTCTAGCTCAATCGGCAAGTTTCTTTTCTTTTACATTCCCCTTTTGGTTATAGTAGAATCCTTACTCTGATTTTATGATTGATATTGATCATCATTGCATTTAACCAGATAAAAGATCAGACAACTATTTTTTAAACACTCACATTAAACATTAGCGCACTTGACGGGATTGTTATGTTCAAAAAGATTCTTGATGGCTTAATTGACCAACCTTTCTTAACCAGCCTTTTTGCAACAGACTTCTTCATTCTTCTGTTCCATAGACCTCCATTCTTATTTTCCCTTTTAATGATGGGAGCGCTGGTGGGGATGTGTATGTATTTTGGTCAAAAATTATCTATATTTAAAATTTAATTGGCACGGCCAACAAATAATAAACCGCTAAAATCAGGTAATGACGCCATGTCTGAACCTGGTTTTTTTCGCCGTTTGGCGGCGATTCTTTATGACCTGCTTCTACTGATTGCCCTCTTATTTGTTGCAACGGCCCTGTTGCTCCCTTTAAATGCTGGCGAAGCTTTCACTACCCAACAATTCTTTTACCCCTTTTACCTGCTGATCATCAGCTTCTTGTTTTACGCTTGGTTCTGGACTCATGGCGGACAAACATTGGGCTTACGCGCATGGAAAATAAAAGTCCTAACGTTCGATCTAAAACCAATCAACTGGAAACAGGCTTTGTTCCGTTTTGCTGGAGCCATACTATCTTGGGGAGTATTCGGACTAGGCTTCTTTTGGATTCTTATCGATAAAAATCATCGCAGCTGGCACGATAACTTATCTAAAACAGCGCTATTTTTTGACGATAAAAACACACCTCATTGAATATTTAAACGTCCACGCCTCGCTCTGCAATGCTTGCGCTATTTTTAGGCCAGCCACCACATAGAACCAGCAAAAACTCCGCAGCCCCCCAACAACCTCTGCTTGAAAACTGTTACTATGCGAGTAAAAAGCTAGCATAATGTTACTTGCATTGCATATAAATTCCATGCCTGCTCATGCAACACTTAAAAATGACCAACTAAACCAAAACTTTTCACTGCATTTATTAAATAAATGCGCATCAACGCTGCCATGAACTTTCATTCCTGATACCACTTATGAATAATCCATTATTAGCAAACTCCACACTGCCGATGTTTTCCCAAATACTGCCGGAACACATCGTACCTGCCATCGATCAACTGTTAGCTGAAGCCCGCACAGCTGTTGAGCAGCACCTTCAGGCTACGCAGACTTACACATGGAAAAATCTGATTGAACCACTGGAAAACGTTGAAGACCGGCTGAATAAAGCCTGGTCCCCGGTCAGTCACATGAATTCCGTGGTCAATAGCGATGAGCTACGAGACGCCTACAACGCCTGCCTGCCCAAACTCAGCGCCTACTCGACTGAAATGGGGCAAAACGAAGCCTTATTTAAAGCTTATCGCTTTATTGCCGAAAGCGATGAATTTACGACGCTGGACATCGCCCAACAAAAAATCATTCGCAACGCCTTGAGGGATTTCAGGTTATCCGGTATCGATCTGGATGATGAAAAAAAACAACGCTACAAGGAAATTAGCCAGGAATTATCCAGCCTTGCCAGCAACTATGAAGAAAACCTGCTGGATGCAACCAATGCCTGGAGCAAGATCATCAGAGACGAACAGGATTTGGCCGGACTACCCGAATCCGCACTGGCTCAGGCCAACCAGACAGCCGAGAGCCATGACGAAAGCGGCTGGATGATCACTTTGCAATTTCCGTCCTATATTTCGGTAATGACTTACGCCGACAACCGCGAATTGCGCCGCGAACATTATGAAGCCTTTGCAACCCGCTCTTCAGACCAGGGTCCGCACGCCGAACGCTGGGACAACAGCGAAATTATGGAAAAAATCCTGGCCTTGCGTCATGAAAAGGCCAAACTGTTAGGCTTCAACAATTATGCCGAGCTGTCGCTGGCCACAAAAATGGCAGAAAAGCCGGATGACGTCACCCATTTTCTGGAAGATTTAGCCGATAGATCCTGGCGGCATGCGCGCAAGGATCTGGCCGAATTGCGTGAATTTGCCAAGCGACACTACGGCATTAATGACCTGCAATCTTGGGATTTAGGCTATTACTCGGAAAAAATGCGCCAGCATTTTTACCAGCTGTCGCAGGAAGAAGTTAAAGCCTATTTCCCCATCACCCGCGTTTTGCCTGGCCTGTTTGCCATCGTGGAAAAACTGTACGGACTGCAAATATCCGAGCTTACCGGCTTTGACAGCTGGCACCCCGATGTGCGTTTTTTCGAGATTCATGACAAACACGGCCAGCTGCGCGGCCAGTTTTATACCGACCTTTATGCCCGCGCCAAAAAGCGCGGCGGCGCCTGGATGGATGACTGCGTAGGCCGCAAAAAATTCGATGATACGATTCAAACACCGGTCGCCTACCTGACCTGCAACTTCACTCCACCGACTGGCGATACGCCTGCATTGCTGACGCATGACGACGTCACCACGCTGTTCCATGAGTTCGGCCACGGCCTGCACCACATGCTCACCCAGATTGACCATCTGGGCGTCTCCGGCATTAATGGCGTTGAATGGGATGCCGTAGAACTGCCCAGCCAGTTCATGGAAAACTGGTGCTGGGAATGGGAAGCGCTGGCGCTGATTTCAGGCCATTATCAAACCGGCGAACCATTACCTGATGCCTTGTTTGATAAAATGTTGGCCGCAAAAAACTTTCAGGCCGGCATGATTATGGTACGGCAACTGGAATTCAGTCTGTTTGATTTCAGAATTCACCGGGACTACGACCCTGAAAAAGGCGGTCGCATCTATGAAACGCTGGAACAGGTCAGAGAACAGGTTGCCGTTGTCCGTCCGCCAAAATTAAACCGCTTTGCCCACAGCTTTTCGCACATTTTTGCGGGTGGTTATGCCGCAGGCTATTACAGCTACAAATGGGCGGAAGTCTTATCAAGCGACGCTTTCTCGCTGTTCGAAGAAAAAGGCATTTTTGATCAGGAAACCGGCCACGCCTTTCTAACCAACATCCTTGAACGAGGCGGCAGTCAGAATGCAATGGAATTGTTTATCAAGTTCCGTGGTCGCAAACCCACCATCGATGCCTTACTCAGACATAACGGCATAGCGGCATGAAATACAAAGATCTGCGCGACTTTATCAATCAACTGGAAAAACAGGGTGAGCTAAAGCGTATTACTGTTGAAGTCGATCCGTATCTGGAAATGACCGAAATTTGTGACCGCACCCTGAAACAGGGCGGCCCCGCGCTGCTGTTTGAAAACCCCAAAGGTGCAAACATTCCGGTTCTGGCAAACCTTTTCGGTACGCCTCGCCGTGTCGCTATGGGCATGGGCGCAGAATCCGTTGATGAATTACGCAGCATTGGCGAGCTGCTTGCTTACCTGAAAGAACCCGAGCCACCCAAAGGCATGAAGGATGCCTGGGAGAAAATCCCTGTTTTCAAGCAGGTGCTCAACATGGCTCCTAAAGTGATCAGCTCACCGCCCTGCCAGGAACTGGTTCGGGAAGGCGATGAAATCGATCTGGGCGACTACCCAATTCAGACCTGCTGGCCGGAAGATGCCGCGCCCTTGATTACCTGGCCTCTGGTGATCACCAGAGGCCCGAACAAGGAACGGCAGAATCTTGGCATTTATCGCCTGCAAGTTATTGCCAAAAACAAGGTCATCATGCGCTGGCTGGCGCACCGGGGCGGCGCTCTGGATTTCAAAGAATTCCAGACCGCCCATCCCGGCCAGCCCTTCCCTGTTTCCGTTGCCTTGGGCGCCGACCCTGCAACCATACTTGCCGCCGTCACGCCGGTGCCGGACTCCCTGTCTGAATACGCGTTTGCCGGTTTATTGCGCGGCAGCAAAACGGAAGTCGCCAAATCGCTGATCAATGATCTGCAAGTTCCGGCCAGCGCTGAAATCGTTCTGGAAGGCTTTATCTATCCCGGCGAATTCGCCGCAGAAGGCCCTTACGGCGATCACACCGGCTATTACAATGAAGTCGCCGATTTCCCGGTATTCACTATCGAAAGAATAACCCAGCGCCAGGCACCTATCTATCACAGCACCTACACCGGAAGGCCTCCCGATGAACCGGCCATCCTGGGCGTTGCCCTAAATGAGGTATTCGTACCCATTTTGCAAAAGCAATTCCCGGAAATCGTCGATTTTTATCTGCCGCCGGAAGGCTGCTCCTATCGCATGGCTGTCATCAGCATGAAAAAGCAGTATGCCGGTCACGCCAAACGCGTGATGTTGGGAACCTGGTCATTCCTGCGGCAATTCATGTATACCAAGTTTGTAATCGTCGTGGATGACGATGTGGATGTCCGCAACTGGCAGGATGTTATCTGGGCGATGACCACCCGCATGGATCCCGCCAGAGACTTGACCATACTCGAAAACACGCCAATCGATTATCTTGATTTCGCCTCGCCGGTTTCAGGCTTGGGCTCTAAGGTGGGATTTGACGCGACCAACAAGTGGCCGGGAGAAACTAACAGAGAATGGGGCAGACCAATCGTGATGTCGCCGGAAGTCATCAAGAAAGTGGATGAGATGTGGGATACTTTGTTTTAAATCAATGCGCAAGTAGATTGGCTGACATGGCAAGTTATCAACACCACTCGTCATTCCGGCAGGGACTCCGCCAGACTATCCTGCCTGACACCCTTCAGGTTAATGCAAATCTGTTCCAGACAGATTTGTGCCGGAGTCTGGAACACAGAGGGATGAGAAAACAGATTCCTGGTTCCCACGGATTCCGTGGAAACCAGGATATCCCCTCTCCTGCGGACTGTCACGGGGCGTAGCGCGCCGCAACTACATTCCTATGCGGCGAGCGGCATGACACACCTCCATCTTAGATATCTTTACAGATTAACCTTACGACAGAACGTTATGCTATGCCACTTTCCTAATTTAGAAGATTGAGCATCGCGTTACTCACCGCGACATTGCAGGAGATTAATTAAATTTACCATTAAATCTAGTCAGCGAACCTGATGCTGATGCTGAATATGGGGCAGCTGTAGTAACCAATACGCTTGCGTGATACGCTTTGGTGTCAGCGCGAGCGTTTCTGTTATCAGTGTGATCCAACACAATATAAAATTCTGAAGTTTCTGCAGGAGTAGAAGCAGGAGCAGAAGTGGGAAGATCCCAAGTCAACATACCTGTAGCGGTACAGGTAGCAGGATCTACTGTATATGTTCCATTACCTTTCCTTTCCGCACTATGCCCAGCTGCAGATCCAAATCCAACAATAGTAAAGTCGCCCTTTCCATTAAAGTTCGCTTGACCGACCACATGAGTACTCCGAGTAACAGTGCCCAAAACAGGAACCGGAAATGTATTGACCCCAATTACTTCATAACCATACCTTCCTTTTAAAGAACTTTCATCACACCCTGCCGCATAAGCTCCAGTTGAAAACAATGTTACTGCAGAAATTAAAATTATTTTTTTCATTTGATTTATTTTTGATTTATTTTTGATGTGTTTATGATGGTTTATTTTATTTTTTTTACTATACTGTACTTGACTTTTAAGTTCTCGTTACCTCCAAGTGAATTGTTTTTGTAGCGATTGAGTTAGTTCGTTGCTTTATTTCCGTCTTTTTTGAAAACAAAACGGCACCTGACACCAAAGTCTTGCCAATACACTAGAACGCTGAATTCCCTTTTTATATTACCCGTATTCTCACCGATAACGGGCTTGATTCTGAGCTAAGTTAGCATGGATAAAAAATGCAGTGGCGCACAATCATTATATAAAGCTTGCACCACAAACTTTATATAAATTCAAATTCGATAAATACGCTGCTCGATGACCATTTTTTGTTTTGTTTCAGCGTTCAATATGGTCACTTTTTATAGCATAAGCCTGACAAAAAAAACGTGAAGCAGCTCTGATTATAATATTTTAATCACAACATAGTCATGCTTTTATCACTTTTGAATAGCTGCTTATCATGGCATGACAGTTGTATTGTCACATACAAATTATTATATTGCCTTGATTGATCGCTGTTCTTTATCAAATTATCATCTCTGTTATAAATTAATCACATTCGCGGGGGGCGCTTTTTCACTGAAAGCTTTTCCATAGCCCAGTAGGGAACGCATCGCGTACCTTTATTGAATATGGGGGGTTGTTTGGAAAAACATACGCGATGCATACCCTACATAAGTAATATTATCTGCGTAGGTTGAATTGGTATTGTTCCAACCCAACCTACCATATAGCGACTTATTATTCAGATATTAAATCTATACGGCTGACAATCGCGCTGGACGCCAATTCCAAGGCTGTTTTATATAACTGACAGGCCTTGTTGGCATTGCCTTGTGAAGCCAATAAATCTCCCAGTAATTGATAAGCCTGAACGGTAGGTTCAATTGCGATACTTTTGGATAAATAGTTTTCCGCTTTTTGGGAGTCAGAACATTTAATGCTCAACTTGCCCAGAACGCTTAGCAACACAGCATCCCTGGGATATATCGAAAGCCAGTGCTCAGCCATTTCAAGCTGCCTGTCGACATCAACCGTCTGGACACTGCCAAACAATACCAACAGCGTCTGATCCCAGTGTGTCGACAAGGCTCTGGTCAATGCATCTTCTATTTTTGCACCTGCGCCAACATCAATCATGGCGGCAAAATAGATAGCCGAAACGCCTGGCACACTTTGTATGTAATCAGGAATTTCAGACCATAACTTTTCAATTTCTGCGACATCGCCTCTTTCAGCAGCCAGTTTTAACAATTCACTGAATGCTTCCGTCTCCAGCAGCTTTATCTCTGCTTCCATCAAAACTTTATTATTGTTCAATGATGGAATCAGTTTTCGGATGCCTTCCCAATCACCGACATGCTGATAGGCCTGATGCAATAATTTTAGAACACTAGCGTGAGTTGGATCTATGGAATGCAAGCGGGTCAGCGTTTCCAGCGCTTGCTCAAACTGCTTCCCTGATAAATGCAATTCCGCCTGAGTCAGGCCTATCGCCACATCAGAACCCGGCGCCTGATCAGCGGCTTTTTGCAAATATTCATCCCTTTTATCAAAGGCTCCGCGGGATTGCGCTGCTCTTGCTGCAGTCAAGTAATGTATCAACGGCGCGCCACTATGAGATGCGTGCTTAATCAATACTTTTTCCGCTTTTTCCCAGTTACCTTCCGCAGAATCCACCAAGCCGACAATCAAGGCTTCTTGAGAACGGTTAAATTTGACGTCTTTCCCACGACTTTTAATTTTGCCCGGCAATCTGAACAGCCAGCCCAGTAATCTGAAAAATACATAAAATACAAAAAAACTAATGATCAGAGTAACTGCAAAAACAATCAACGATGTTTCTAAGGACCAATGCCCTATGCCAATCAGAACGTAGCCGGGATTCTCAAATCCACCCAGCCATTTATTAGCGCCAAAAGCAGCTGCAACAGCAACAGTAAGCAAACCCAGAAAATAAAGTATCTTTTTCATCATATATTCTCTGGCTAATGCGCTGCAGGTACTGCTTCAACTGGTTTTTCCGTCTCGACTGGCTTCACTGCTTCAGCCGGCTTTTCTGTTTCAGCTGGCTTTACTGCCTGCGTTGATTTGACTGTATCAGAGGATGGCATTGCTTTATCTGCCTCTAATCTGAGCTTGGTAATATCTCTGAGCATTTTCAAAGACAGACTGATGTCAGGGAACTGGCTGCGAATTTTAATGGCGCTGAACTTGTCCAGTTCGGCAATAAAGTTGGTTGTACCCGTGTTCTTGGCAAAATTCTGTTCAGCCCATTTTTTTGCATCCGCCAGACTAGCTAAATAAAGCGCTTCATTTTGTTGAACCAGCGCAATTTTCACCATTTCCAACTTCACTCTTAGTTGCTCACGAATAAACTGAGCCTCTTGCGGCGTTAGTATCTCTTTAATCGGATGCTCTGTATGCCGAATAGTGATCATTTCTTCCAATTGATCCATAGCAGAATCAAGCAGCTTCTTATTACCCGTTTGATCTTTGTCTTTATCCCCTGACTGCTCGTGCACTTCTTCAGGCGGGGTCAATGCTTTTCCTGAATAAGGCAAAAACAACGCTAACTTATCGACATTATCTTGCAGTGTTTGCACCGAGGAATAAATACCCACAACATCAGCAACGGCAATACCGCGAATGGAGGAAATTTCCTTAGCTATCTGTTCGCGTATTTTAAACGCCCCCGCATCACCGCTTTCTCTCAATCTCTGATCCGCCGCTTCCAGTGCTTCACGGGTGGTATTAACATCGCCCATTAAATACAGGCGTTGATTGGCTATGCTTAATAGATATTCTGCATCGGCAATTAACCAGTCACCGCGAGTCTTACCTAATTGACGCTGTACCTGCGAAATCGCGCTATTTAATTCGTTCCGCGCGCTGTCCAGTTTTTCGGTATGCAACTGGGAAAAATCCGACAGGGTTTTGGTAAAATGGGCATCCTTCCCGGCGACATTGGCTTCTACGGTTGCCAATTGGGATTGAATGGCTGCAAGTTGCGATTGATAACCGCTGATCTGTTTTGACAACTCGATTAGCTGCATATCGCCCTTATTAACTTCACCTCCTAAATCAGCCTGCTGGGATCGCAATTGCTGAAAAAGATAAAACCCAACGCCTGCCACACTGATAATAATGAGTAACACAATGATGCCAAACCAGAGTCCGCTACGCGACCGATGAACTTTGCCAGCAGGAGGCGGGTAAGGGGCGTCAGCAGGAGCGGATGCTTTGTTGTTTTCGCTCACATTCTGTTCTTGTTGTTCACTCAATTCGGCCACTCTATTCCCCTGTCACACACGTTATTACTGAATCAAGAATTGCTGTATCGATAGGACTATCCGTCACAGTAATTCGATTAAATCCCATATCGGCGGCTATACGCCTGATTCTATCGCTAACTACCACCAGGGGTATTAATAACAATAGCTTATAATTTTTTTTACCCAGCATATTAATTAAGTTTTGCAGTGCTTCAGCACTGGTCACGGTAATGACATCCAGGCGGTGCTGCGTAAGCAATTCGACAACTGGTGAGTCATCAATGTCAGGGATTATTCTTTTATATACTTCCAGATATTCAACGTTTGCGCCTCTGCTCCGCAGAGTATTTGCCAGCTCTTCACGTCCGCCTTCACCACGAACGATTAAACAGTTTTTTCCCTCGACTTGCTGTAGTTGAGGCATTGTCAGCAGCTCCTCACTGTTATAACCACTTTCAGGCACCAAATCGACGGGTAACTCGGCCATTTTCATAGCTTGCGCTGTTGACTGCCCCACTGCGGCAAAACGCACGGATTTAATGCGGTCTATTTTGCCACTATTCGCCTTTAGAGCAAAATTTACTGCATTAGCGCTAATAAAAACAACCCATTGAAACCTATCCAAATTTGCTAAGGTTTCCGTTATCTCGCTGGTGTCAGCCTGTGCAACAATATCCAGCGTTGGAAACCGAAGTGCTGTTCCTCCCTGCACTTCTATTAAACGACACAAATTTTCTGCCTGATGCGCCGGACGCGTCACTAAAACACGCACTCCGTTCAAAACCTTATTCAAAGCTTCCGCTCCAGTTCACGCCCCACCTACTATTCCTGTAGGCAATGAAAAAAGCGCTTGCAGAATTTTATCTGCACCCTGGGATAGCAAGTCTTCTGCAATCAATTTGCCGATGGCTTCAGCCTGATCCAAGCCGCCTGAGCGTTCAGCCCGGTAAATCACGCTGCCATCAGGATTTCCGACTAATCCGCGCATGAAGAGTTGATTACCCTCTAGTTGCGCAAAACCGGCAATAGGCACCTGACAACCGCCATTCAACCGGGCATTCATCGCTCTTTCAGCGGCAACGCACAGACCCGTTTCACTATCATGCAACACACTCAGCATTTCATTGATTTCCGGATCATCGACGCGACATTCTATGCCTATCGCGCCCTGCCCTATTGCTGGCAGACTGACGGATTCATCCAGACATTGCTTGATGCGCCCAGCCATGCCCAACCTTTTTAAACCGGCTGAAGCTAGAATAATAGCGTCGTATTCCCCGGCATCCAGCTTAGCCAAACGAGTGTTGACATTGCCTCTTAACGACAATATTTCAGCATCGGGATATTGTTCTTTAATCTGACATTGCCTGCGCAAGCTGGACGTGCCTATCCTGGCGTTATCCGGCAACTCACTTAGCGCAGCATAATGATTTGACACGAATGCATCAGTTGGATCATCCCGAGTTAAAATGGCTGCCAAGTGCAACCCTTCAGGAAACTCTACCGGCACATCTTTCATTGAATGCACGGCAATATCGGCAAAACCCTCCAGCATGCCCTGCTCCAGTTCTTTAACAAACAAACCTTTGCCGCCAATCTTGGCTAAAGGTGCATCAAGGATCTTATCGCCCTGAGTGGTCATTTTAACCAGCTCAGCCTTCACTCCGGGGAATGTCCGCTCCAAGCGTTCTGCGACATGTTCTGCCTGCCACAACGCCAAAGGGCTCTTACGCGTTGCAATACGAATAATTTTTTCAGCCAAAAGAAAACCTACATTTATCATCAATAAATTATGATTATTGTAACCCGTGTAACTTAATGACGGTTAGTTGAACTTAATTTCTGTGCAGCATATACGAAGCTGCACTCTGCTCCATACAAAAGCTGCCCTACTTTTAAATTCATAAAAAGTATTTTATCTACATGGTCACTGATGCCCCTGCAGCCTTGCAGCATTTCCACTATCAGTCACCGCCAGATATAGGCAAGGAGCGTTAGCAGGAGCGAAAGTTTTAGTTGTATAATTTAATATTATCAGTTAATTCGCATAACAAACACCATGACCAACGTTAATTCCGACAAACTTTCCAGCGCCCGTTTTGCCCAAGCAACCGATGCCTTTGTTGAAGTATTTACCGCTTCTGTCGATTTTGACCAGCGCATGGCACAACAGGACATTCAGGGGTCAATCGCCCATGCCAAAATGCTTAGCTCTTGCGGCATCCTGACAGAAAAAGAGCGTGACGATATTATTGTCGGCCTAACCCAAATCGGTCAGGAAATAGTTAACGGTGAATTTGTCTGGTCGATAAAGCAGGAAGATGTTCACATGAACATTGAAGCCCGATTAACTGATATAATCGGCATTGCCGGCAAAAAATTGCACACTGGACGCTCCCGTAATGACCAGGTAGCGACGGATATTCGCCTTTATTTGCGCAGTGAAATCAAGCAGATTACCGATCAGCTCACGCGCCTGCAAACAGCTATCCTGGATTTGGCGGAACAACATGCCGACACCATCATGCCCGGGTTCACGCATCTGCAGGTCGCCCAACCCATCACTTTCGGCCATCACCTGATGGCCTGGTTTGAAATGTTGAGCCGCGACCGGGAAAGACTGCAAGATTGCTGCAAACGCATCAATATCATGCCCTTGGGAGCGGCGGCTTTAGCCGGAACCAGTTACCCTATCGACCGCCAGATGACTTCTGATTTGCTCGGCTTTAGCCGACCCTCGGCCAATTCACTGGATTCGGTCAGTGACCGTGATTTTGCGATTGAGTTTGCTGCGGCTGGCAGCCTGATCATGATGCATTTATCGCGTTTTTCCGAAGAACTGATCCTGTGGTCCAGCGCCCAGTTTGACTTTATCGAGATGCCAGATGCCTTTTGTACCGGCTCCTCGATTATGCCACAAAAGAAAAACCCCGACGTACCCGAACTGGTG
>JBAZTN010000002.1:0-44921 GCA_041661895.1 Methylobacter sp.
TGAATCCCCGCTAGCTTCTTTAAATATGGTAATAGCCTTACCCACTCTTCATCGCTTAACTCTATTCTGTTCATGCCATCCAAAACGGTAAATTCTACCTGATTGGTGAAACGTCAACAGAACCTAGACAAACTCACTGCATTTACTTCGCACGAAGAATATAAGCTTTACGCCTCAGAAAAACCAAAGAACGCCAGCCTTCACCGCTCTTTAATTACTACGCTGGTAAACAGCGAAAACATGGTTCGCCAGATGATTGCCCAAATGCAGGGCAAACCAGTTCCAGATTTGCCAACCGAGGGCGGACATCTTGAATATGGGCTGATGCTCTACTGGCTGGATAACCCGCCTACGCTGCCACCTGAGTTTAATGATGTTGTCAGAGCATGGAAAATCATTGCTTTAATCGCCGCCGTTTATGGCGCCAACACCAAAATTTCCACCGCCGATTACAATGAACTTTTAGCTAAGGCAACCTCAACGGGCGTTGCCGGTGCGGATGGCACGCTATATGCGCCCCCTCCTTACGCGGCCTTTGATCCCTATTGGATCATGGCTCCCATTTATTACTACTTTAATATTGAGTTTCCTGAGTCTATTCATACTTTTGGAACTAATCCAGCAAACATCAACATATCCAGCAGCAAGCCGAATATCAGTGTGGCAATTATTGGCGATTGGGGTACTGGGACTTACGGCACAGATTTTGGCGGTCATGGCCCGGCGGTTGCGGTAATCAATGCGGTAAAGCAATTGGCGCCGGATTATCTGGTGCATTTGGGGGATGTTTATTATGTAGGTTCCGATGACCGCCTCCCTCTACATGAGGAACAAAGAAACCTATTAAACCTTTGGCCCTCGACGCTGCCAGCGGGATGCGGCTTCACGCTGAACTCAAATCATGAGATGTATGGCGGTGCCCAGGGCTTGTTTAGCGTGGCATTGGCCGATTCGCGCTTTTCGCAACAACAAAAAACCAGTTACTTTGCGCTTAACTACGGCAACTGGGTTATTTTAGGCTTGGATTCGGCTTATTACGACGATTCGTCGCTTTACATGGACGGCGCATTAGGCAATGCCGAAAATACGCAGCAGGCTGATTTCATCAAGACGCTTGGCGATCTTTCGCAGAAAAAAGTGCTAACTATGGCCCACCATAATGGTTTGACCTTCGATGGCAAAACCAGAATGTCCATTTGGGACGACATGGCCAATACATTGGGCGCCTATGCAGGAAAACCGAGAACTCCCGATGTTTGGTATTGGGGGCATTTGCATCAAGGCACGGTTTATAACACCAATTCAGCGGCAGGAAATGAATGTCTATGCCGTTGCGTCGGCCATTCTGCTTTCCCGTTTGGCGACACCTTCGGCGTAGTACAAAACAACGTTGAATATAACGCCCAAACCCCTATTGCATCGGGAAATGCCAAAATGCAAAACGGTTTCGCCATGCTAACGCTCAAACCGGATGGCACTATGACTGAAACATTCTACGAAGTGAAAAACGATGGCAGTTATACTCAGGTTTGGCAGTCGCACAGTTAAGTGCATAACATTAGGGTAAAGAGAATAGTTATAGGATGTACCTAGGAACGAGGCGCATCCTATATAGCATGTTATTAGCTGATTTCTGTATATATCACACCATTCATTAACAACAAACAGTCAAAACCCCTTCAAAGCCCGCTGCCGCCGTGCATCTTTAGGGTCATGAATCAAAGGTCGGTAGATTTCTATTCTATCGGCTTCTTTAACAGGCTGATCCAGCTTGCAGACTTCGCCAAAAATGCCTGCCTTAAGCTCAGACAAGCCAATCTCGGGGAAACGCTCCAGCACCCCTGAGGCTTTTATCGCCGCCTCAACAGTCGCACCTTCCGGCATAGTCAGCATGACTATCGCCTGCTCTTCGGGTTTGGCGTAAGCCACTTCGACATTAACCATAAACTGCTTTAGCCCGTGCGGTAAAAGAACTCACCATGGTATTGCAGATCTGGTTAAAGACCACGCCAAAGGCCAGGCTTGCCAGTACCCCTGGCATTTCGAACTCCAGATACAGAGAAATCTTGCTGGCATCATCGCGTAGCGGCATAAAATCCCAAGTGCCTTCCAGATGGGAAAAAGGGCCTTCCAATAGGGCAACTGTTATTCTGCCACCGTTATCTATCGTATTTCTTGTTGAAAAGGATTTTCTAAAGCCGCCTTTGGAAATCAATAACTCGGCTTCAACAATATTGTCTTCGCGCTTGAAGATTCGACTACCGCTGCACCAGGGCAGAAATTCAGGATAGGCTTCAATGTCATTAACCAGATCAAACATCTGCTGTGCTGAAAATTTGACCAGGGCACTTTTTTGGACAACAGTCATGCTTAAAGAACTCCGACCACATGCAGGAAAATAAAGAACACGGCCGCTGGAGACACATAACGAACTAAAAATCTCCACACTTGGTAGCTCTGTGCATCCGGCATTTGCAGCTCTTGCTCACTGTGTTGCTGCTTCATTATCCAGCCCGCGAACACCGCGATAAAAAATCCGCCTATAGGCAACATCAGGTTTGCTGTCAAATAATCCAGCAATTGAAAAATGGTTCTGTCGAAAATCTTGAATTCAGACCAGACATTAAATGAAAAAATAGTTCCAAACCCCAACAGCCAGGCCACCAAACCAGACCAGATACAGGCTTTATCCCTGTTCATTCCCTTATGCTCGACCAGCCACGCCACTGCCGGCTCAATCAATGAAATAGAGGACGTCAACGCGGCGAATACCAGCATGACAAAAAACAAAACCCCGAACAACCAGCCGCCAGTCATATTGCCAAAAGCAATCGGCAAAGCTTGAAAGATAAGACTAGGACCACCAGACGGCTCTAAACCATTAGCAAAAACGATGGGGAAAATAGCAATGCCCGCCAATAAAGCAGCTACGGTATCGGTGCCCGCGATCAGAAATGCAGTTTTGGCAATTGATACATCTTTCGGCAAATAAGCGCCATAAACCATAATGGCTCCCATTCCTATGCTCAGGGTGAAAAACGCCTGCCCCATGGCTATCAGTACGGAGTTACCGGTCAGTTTGCTGAAATCAGGGCTGAATAAAAATTTAAGGCCCTGAAAATAAGTATCTGTGGTCATCGCATAACCCACTAATAAAATCAGCAGGATAAACAAAGCCGGCATTAGAAAATATACCGCTTTCTCCAGGCCTTTATTTACACCACGAACGACAACCAGCATGGTTGCCACCATGAATAATGAATGCCAAAAAATCAACTGCATGGGACTGGCAATAAAATCGTCAAAAAGCCCTTTTATCTCCGTTGCATCTGCATCAATGAAGCTACCGGCAACGGCTTTAAATGCATACGCTGATGCCCAGCCTGCGATTACACTGTAATAAGACAGGATTAAAAAACCGGCAAGAACACCCATCCAACCTAAATAATGCCAGTTTTTATCGGCTCCGGCTTCTTCGACCAAGGCATTGATAGAATTAATGGGGCTCTGCTTCCCGCGACGCCCCAGCATGGTTTCCGCAATCATAATGGGAATACCGATAAGCAATACACACGCAAGATAAACAAGAACAAAGGCCCCACCGCCATTTTCTCCAGTAATGTACGGGAACTTCCAAATGTTACCCAAACCAACCGCCGACCCTGCTGCCGCCAGAATAAATGCGAAACGTGATGACCATTCACCATGAATTGATTTTTTTATATCCGTCATTTGAGTGCCTGTTGTCTCTATTAAAAAGCTCAAGTTTTATTGCTAAATCGAGTAAAATAGCAAAATTATCCCTTTACGTCAGTTTAATAATCCATTTCCAGCGCCATGGCCGACAAAAAGTCCAAGAAAAATACCAAGCAGCAAAACGCCACAATTGCCGTTAATCGCCAGGCTACTCATGAATATTTTATTGAGGAACGGTTTGAGGCAGGGATTGTTTTAGAAGGCTGGGAAGTTAAAAGCCTGAGAGATGGACGCATACAACTCAAAGAAAGCTATGTGATGATAAAACGCGGCGAAGCCTGGTTATCCGGCGCGCATATTTCACCGCTTTTATCTGCATCTACCCATGTTAACCCGGATTCTATCCGCGCTAAAAAACTGTTGCTGAACCGGCATGAACTCAACAAGTTGATCGGCGCTGTCGAACGCAAAGGCTACACCCTGATTCCACTGTCCATGTACTGGAAGAACGGCAGGGCTAAACTGGAAATCGGCCTGGCAAAAGGCAAGCAATTGCACGACAAACGCGCCACTTCAAAAGACCGCGATTGGCAGCGTGAAAAAGCACGCATCATGAAACACGCATAACCAAGGCTATCCAACAATGAACTCGCACCCTAACATCCTGTCTGCAGAAAACAGTCTGCTGATCGTCGTCGATTTACAGTCTAAATTATCAGCGGCCATGCCAGAGGCCGAAGCAGAACTAATGATTGCCACTGCTGGCAGCTTGGTCAAGGCCGCCGGAATATTAAACATTCCCGTACTGTTAACCGAGCAATATCCCAAAGGCCTGGGTTCTACCGATACGGCTATCACTGACCTGTTGTCAGAAGACACCCTGATTTTCGACAAGACCGGTTTTTCCTGCTGTGCGGCTGACGGCTTCACTGACACAGTAGCCAACGCTGATCGTAAACAAATCATACTGGTCGGCCAGGAGGCGCATGTTTGCGTTTTGCAGACCGCACTGGAATTACTCCATTTGGGCTATCAGGTTCATGTTGCCGAAGACGCCATCTGTTCACGCAAAGCGGAACATAAGTTCTATGCCTTGCAACGCATGCAACAGCAAGGCATCACTATCACCAATTATGAATCCGTCTTGTTCGAATGGGTAAGAGATGCCAGTCACCCCGACTTCAAAAGCATTTCAGGCTTGCTCCGTTAACCCCTTACCTTTAACCCGTTATGTCCCTCACATCGTTTATTGAAAAAATAAGAAACAATGCAACCGCCAGTTTCGATGAAACCATCGCCGTCATTACTGAAAACTATCATTACCAGCCCACAGAATTCAGCAACGGCTTGAATGATCACACCTTAGTCAACCAGGCTGGGACTAACGAAGGCTCCTGCAAGATTTTCGCCTTCGCCCAAATCAACCAGCTTGATCAGCAGCAGACTTTAAGCCTGTTTGGTGATTATTACCGGGATGTTTTAAATGAACCGCAAGGCACAGACCACCAGAACATCAGGAATTTTATGCAATACGGCTGGGATGGCATTCATTTTAAAGGTGTGGCGCTGACCGCTAAATAATATACACATCAGCTTTGATCGACTTCCTAATCATCGGGCAGGGACTGGCCGGCAGCTTGCTTGCATGGGAACTCATGCAACGCGGTTGCAAAGTCGTCGTTGTTGATAACGACCAGGAAAATGCCTCGCAGGTTGCAGCCGGCCTGATCAATCCGGTCACAGGCATGCGTTTTGTGAAATCCACCGATATAGACAGCTTATTACCCACGGCAAAACACAGCTATGCGCAGTTATCCGATTTTTTTCAGCAAGAATTTTATAATGAAAAACCGATGCTGCGCCTTTTCCGCAGTGACCAGGAATTGACCAACTGCAAAAAACGGCTTAACAGCGCCGATTATCAAGCCTATTTGGGCGAAATCACTCCGTCAGATTATCCCATCCACAACCTTGCAACACCCTTCGGTTTTCTGGAGCAAAAACAGACCGGCTATTTATTAACCCGGCCATTATTAAGTTGTTTAAAAGAGTTCCTCATTTCCAGAAACAGTTACCGGCAGGCTGATTTTGATTACCGGGACGTACAACTTCAGCCATCTTTACGCTGGCAGGACATCACCCCCAGGCAGATTATTTTCTGTGAGGGTTATAAGGCAACACAAAACCCCTGGTTTTGCTCGCTGCCGTTTCAACCGGTCAAAGGTGAAATTCTAACGCTGGAACACCAAATCGAATTGCCGGATAAAATCCTCAATTACGGCAACTGGCTGATCCCTTTAAACAGCCACCAAATCCGTATTGGCGCAACCTTCGATAGGGAAAACCTGAACACCCGGACTACCGATCAAGGCAGGAATGACTTATTAAACGCACTCAGCCAGGTCTCGCCAGACTTGACTCACGCAACACTGATCTACCATCAGGCCAATGTCCGCCCCTGCACCCTTGATAAACAACCGTTCATCGGCAATCATCCGCAACACAAGCAACTGGCTATTTTTAACGGCTTTGGCGCCAAAGGCAGTTTGCAAATCCCTCTGCACAGCCAACATTTCGCCGATGCCTTATTAAACGGCACTCCCCTGCCCCATTCCAGCAATATTCAACGTCATTATGAAACGCATTTCTCTGCTTAACGTAGCTCATGACCTGATCAGGGACATTCTTCACCCCGGTGATCTTGCCATTGATGCGACGGTAGGCAACGGTCACGATACCTTGTTTCTTGCTGAACAAGTAGGCCCATCAGGCAGGGTTTACGGCTTTGATATACAACAGGCAGCCATAGATTCGACTCGTGAGAAATTCCGGCAGGCACACGCACCGGAATACCTGACCTTGATACATGCCAGCCATGCCGAGATGGCCGAAAAAATTCCCGAGCAATATCATGGCAAAATCAACGCCATCATGTTTAATCTGGGCTATCTGCCGGGCGGAGATAAAAGCATTATCACCCAGACAGACTCGACATTGACGGCCTTGACTGTCGCCAGCCGGATTTTATCACCCAACGGTATCATCACCCTGCTGGCCTATCCCGGCCACCAAGGCGGCGATCTGGAAACAGATCAGGTTAGAAACTGGTGCGAGCGACTGGATACAGAACAATTTGAAGTCAGCACTATTTACAGCACCGAACACAAAGACTCAGCCCCCAGGCTTTTTGTGATTCGCAAGATACGATAGATCAAGACAATCTGGTATCATTGCGCCCCTCATTTATCCATTCCCCCATAAAGGAAACACATGTCAGAATTCAACAATGTAACAATCGTCAAAAAAGCCAATGTCTACTTCGGCGGTAATGTCAGCAGCAGGACCATCAAGTTTGCAGATGGCTCGACAAAAACCTTGGGCTTCATGTTGCCCGGCGAGTATACCTTCAACACTGCCGACCCCGAATTGATGGAAATCATCGACGGCGACCTCGACGTTTTATTGCCCGGCGCAGAATGGCAAAGCATAAAAGGCGGCGAGTCTTTCAATGTACCAGCCAATGCGGCCTTCACCATGAAAGTCAAAACCCCTAGCGATTATTGCTGTTCATTCATCAAATAACAGCATGGAAAAAGTCGCCATCTTTGTCGATGTACAAAATATCTATTACACCACCAAGCAAAGCTATCAACGCCATTTCAACTACAATGCATTCTGGGCGCAGGCGACTGCCAACCGGGAAGTGGTAGCTGCGTTTGCTTATGCCATCGACAAGGGTGACACCAAGCAGCAAGGGTTTCAGCAGATACTCAGAAATATCGGTTTTGAAGTAAAGCTGAAACCTTACATCCAGCGTAATGACGGTTCTGCGAAAGGCGATTGGGACGTAGGCATTACGCTGGATGTCATCGACTATGCCGCCAAGGTTGATGTCATCATCCTTTTATCTGGCGATGGTGACTTTGATCTGCTGCTGAACAAGGCCAAAAGCACTTACGGTGTAACCACAGAAGTATACGGCGTACCGGCGCTGACCGCACCCTCACTGATCAATTCGACTGACCGTTTTATAGCCATTGACGATAAGCTGCTACTGTAAAACATTTAAAAGCTAAAATCTGCTAAAATAGCGTTTTTTTATCCAAAACCGTAAAAAACGCTCAATGGCGCTTAAGTCAACCATCTATAAAGCAGACTGTCAGATTGCCGACATGGACAGAGGCTATTATCAACCGCATTACCTGACTATTGCCCTGCACCCTTCGGAAACCGAAGAGCGCATGATGGTGCGCCTGCTTGCGTTTGTAATTAATGCCCATGAACATCTGCAATTCACCAAAGGTCTGAGCACTGATGATGAACCCGAACTCTGGCAAAAAAGCCTGAACGATGATATTGAACTGTGGATTGACGTGGGCATGCCCGATGAAAAACGCATCCGCAAAGCCTCTAATCGCGCTGGTAAAGTTATCATCTATACATATGGTGGGCGGAATAATGTCTGGTGGAACCAGATTCAACCCAAGCTGGATCGCTTTAAAAACCTGACCGTCATTAACCTGCCTAAAGAGGCTACCGATCAACTCGCCCCCATGATAAAACGCACCATGCAACTGCAATTCAGCATCCAGGACGGGCAGATATGGGTAAGCGATGATCAAAACACGGCCAATATTGTGCCTGAAACTTGGCTGGTTTAACTCAGCAACGCTGAGTTTTATTAGCATCCTCTATTTAAACGAACAATCTTTTTACCTTTAATCTTCGGAACAAAAACTTGATCTCTACAGCTAACATCACCATGCAGTTCGGGGCGAAACCCCTGTTTGAAAACGTCTCAGTCAAATTTGGCGACGGCAACCGTTACGGCCTGATAGGTGCGAACGGCTGCGGCAAATCTACCTTCATGAAAATATTGAGTGGCGATTTGGAGCCATCAGCGGGCAACGTCAGCATCAGCCCCAATGAGCGCCTGGGTAACTTGCGTCAGGATCAATTCGCCTATGAGGACCAACGCGTGCTGGATGTGGTGATGATGGGACACGCCGAGATGTGGGCGGCTATGTCAGAACGCGATGCCATCTACGCTAACATGGAGGCTACCGAAGATGACTACATGCGCGCCGCCGAGCTTGAGTCGGTGTTCGCCGAATACAACGGCTATACCGCGGAAGCCAGAGCTGGAGAACTATTGCTGGGCTTGGACATTCCACTGGAACAGCATAACGGCCCGATGAGCGCCGTAGCGCCGGGCTGGAAACTGCGGGTCTTGCTGGCACAGGCTTTGTTTTCCAATCCAGACATCCTGCTGCTTGACGAGCCGACCAACAACCTGGATATCAACACCATCCGCTGGCTTGAAGACATGCTGAACCAGCGCAATTGCACCATGATCATCATCTCGCATGACCGCCACTTCCTGAACAGCGTCTGCACCCACATGGCCGACATGGATTACGGTGAGCTGCGCGTTTATCCCGGCAACTATGACGACTACATGATAGCGGTTACCGAGGTTCGCGAACGTTTGCTTGCCGGTAACGCCAAGAAAAAAGCCCAGATTGCCGAACTGCAAACTTTCGTCAGCCGCTTCTCGGCGAATGCGTCGAAAGCCAAGCAAGCCACCTCACGCGCCAAGCAACTGGACAAAATCAAACTGGACGAAGTCAAACCTTCAAGCCGGGTCAATCCGTTCATCCGCTTTGACCAAACCAAAAAGCTGCACCGTTTGGCGCTGGAAGTGGAAGGCCTGAGCAGAGGCTACGGCGAGCAACCTCTATTCAAAAATCTGAATTTGATGATTCCCGTCGGCGAGCGTGTTGCAGTCATCGGCCCTAACGGCATCGGTAAATCTACCTTACTGCGCACCTTAGTCGGCGATTTAACGCCCGATACTGGTGTAGTTAAATGGTCAGAAAACTCGGAAGTGGGCTATTTTGCCCAGGATCACGCCGACGACTTTGCCGAAAATGCCACACTTATCGATTGGATGGGGCAATGGCGCAAGGAATCGGACGACGACCAAGCCATACGCGGCACCCTAGGGCGGTTATTATTCAGCGCAGACGACATCAACAAGTCCGTTAAAGTCATCTCTGGCGGTGAACAGGGACGTATGCTGTTCGGCAAGCTGATGCTACAGAAAAACAACATCATGGTGATGGATGAGCCAACCAACCATCTTGACATGGAATCCATTGAGTCGCTGAATACAGCACTGGAAAATTATCTGGGAACCTTGATATTTGTCAGCCATGACCGGGAGTTTGTATCATCCCTGGCCACACGGATTATCGAATTAACGCCCACTGGCATTGTCGATTTCAATGGCACTTATGAAGATTATTTAAACAGTCAGGCGTAAATAAAACCAATCTAAAAATCAAGCCTGGACTGCATAATTAGCTCGTTCAGGCAGACCGGCTTTAAGTATGCCAAAACACAAATGAACCAATTTACTTATGACAGTACCAAGTGTGGGCATTTTGGATTCACCGCGATACATGAGGGTTACTGGTCAGATAGAAATATCAAATTCTTATCTGACCAGTAACCCTATCTCATTTATTGAACGCCACTTTACAAGCCTAATGCCTTTGAACATTTGCGACAGAGCTGCTTTACGGCCGCTCAATCTTGAATGTCCTATTTTGGTAATCAACGACCAGGCTGTCCGGGAGAATCTCTTTCAGCATCATTACGTCCTTTATTTGCTGTCCTGGTTTATATTTGACCATATCAATCATGACAAAGCGTTCTTCAGGTTGCTGTGAATAGACAAATACATTGATGGTAAATTTCGGTACCGTCTGGCGAAATTCAAAAGGCAGATCGCTTAATAAGGGTATGTCTTGTTTCACAGGTATCGTCTCAGGCGCTTCCGGTTGAACGTTGACAGGGGTGATTATCGGCGGAGTAGCTTGTATCGGTTGCGCTGGTTTGGCGGCAACAGCGGGTTGCTTAACAGGATCAGCCGCTGTTTTTTTTGTGATAACAGGATTAACCGGTAACCGGGCCGGGGCCGGTTCAGGCTTCTCCTCATCAACCCAATCAGCAATAGAGGTTGTTTCGGATTCCGCTTTTTTTGCAGGCCTTTCCGGCTGAGCAGATTTAGCAATCGCTTTAATCTCAACTTTTGTTTCTTGTGCCGACAGAGGTTCTGAAATAGTCTTCGCGGTTGTGTCAGGCTTCGGCGTCGAGTTGTTTAGGACAAACCAGACAATGCAGGCAATAATCAATACATTACTGACAACAAGAAAAGCAATAAATTTCGCTGTCTTGCTGCGGTTTTGTTGCGGCTGAGGCAGAAAAATTCTGTCATTTACGGACTCAGACTGAAGGGCTTGCCTTTCCTGTTCTGATTTACGTAAGGCATTTAGAATAAAAGACATAATTAATCGGTTATTTCTAAGTGAGGAAAATCAAGAGTACGCGCTATATTTTTAAGATAGGTCATTGTATTGTCTCCCACCATACCGTCCTCTAATAATTGATGCTGATGCTGAAAATTCATAACGCGAGCGACTAAATTATCATCATAAAAACGTGGCTGCGCTGCTGCTTCAATTTTTCCGTCAACGCTATTTAACTGATGCCGTAACCATAGCACATCATCCGATGTCTGGTGGGGACGTATCAATTTGACATCCGGGATAAGCGGCTGCTCAAGTATTAAATAATAGCCGTTCCAATACTTCAACACATCGGCTACCGGAAAGGTCATATTATCTTTAAAACGAATCATGGATTGGTTTTGTCCTAATCCTGCAAGCAAGGCATGGCGCTTTTCTTTACCTGTCAATGAGAACTCCAGAATAGCCGGACGATTAATTGCCAGCAGGTCTTTCCAGGTGGCTTTGCCAAACACACAACGCAGTCCCGTTGTTTCTACATAATGACAATCGACCCGGTTACTTTCAGGGATGGGCTTGCCCCAGATCTTCAGCGCGTTGATTAATGCGGCATTTAATGAATAATCGGGATTATTGATCCAGTCATGAAACGTTTTCGTTTTAGCAACAGGAACGGTGTTGATCTTCTCAATTGGAAGCGGTTCTTTTTGATCAGACTGCTTGGTTTGGCTGATGTTTTTAGGTTTAGTTTGGATGGCAGAGTGGTGTGTTGCCAAATTAACTATGGTTTGATGATTCGCTTTGGGCCAATATCCCAGAAAATAAGTGCCCGCGACAATACAAGCCAGAAATAGCAGGCCTACTAATGAGGTCTGAAAAGGAGATTTTTTATCAGCAACCCCCAACGTTTCACTGGCAGCATTACTAACGATTGCAGGCGTAATAACATGCGTGTTGGTGGTGTACGCCCCAAGCAACGCTCGATCACAGAGAATATTGATCACTCTGGGGATGCCTGAAGAAAGTTTGTAAATTTTTCGTATTGCGCTTTCTTTAAAAATCTCGGGATGGCCGTGAGAAACTATTAGTCGATGACGAATATAAGCTCGGGTTTCATCCAGTGATAACGGCAACAGGTGATAGCGGGCCGTAATGCGCTGATTTAACTGGCGCAAATCCTGACGTTGCAACAATTCTTTCAATTCGGGCTGACCGACCAGAATAATTTGCAGTAATTTTGTTTTGTTGGTTTCCAGGTTGGTCAACAGTCGAATTTGTTCCAGCACTTCCATGCTTAAATTTTGCGCTTCATCAATCAGCACAACCGTACGTCTGCCGTTGGCATGGGCAGTGAGCAGATGCTGGTTTAAAAGATCAATCTGATTTTTTAACGATTGCTGGTTTTTGTCATAGATAATGCCCAGTTCATCGCAAATGGTAGCCAATAATTCAATTGCATTAAGCTTTGAATTCAATATCAAGGCAATATCTATGTTTTTCGGTATTTGTTGCAAAAGACAGTGGCAGAGTGTCGTTTTGCCGGTACCCACTTCGCCAGTTAAAGCAACAAAGCCCCCGCCAAAATTAATGCCGTAAAGGAGATGAGCCAAACCCTCTTGATGCCGTGGACTCATATAAATGAAGTGCGGATCAGTCGCTATGGAAAAAGGTAATTCGCTAAAATGAAAGTATTGGTTATACAAGGTTCTGAAATTTTTCAGTAATGAAATAAAAATATAAATTGTTGGTAATTATTCAACGTTCAACCTTGCTTGTCCCTATGGATTTACGCTGCAGAGCTACGTTCTTATCCACAAACTGAATAATTGTAATTATTGTAACCTACAACTGAAAAGAAGGCCTTAAATGTTAGGTTAAATTATTAGCGCTAAATTCCTGTATGTAAGTTGCTAATTTTGTATTGATAAGTCGATTGGCATCCGGCATAGCTCCATTGGATGTAAGCGTGTTGACGGAGCCGTAGACCGAGTAAAGCAAAGCTGATAACCCGTATAATCTCAAAAGAAATACTGGCTTTTTTTGTGTCTGGATCAACAAATGGGCCAAGAGAACGCGAACCCGGTTTGCGAGGCTTTCCGCCGCAAAGCCTTTGGCAGATGATGCAGCTTTACGAGATTTACCTCAATGATCCAAAACGCTGGTCGCAGGTGAGCATTTTTCCATAGATCGCTTAGAAGCTCCATTTTTACAAAATAATTGAAATTGGCACGTTCTGCATGCTTAGGATGATAAAACGAAATGTATGGTTTGGCAGGGGGATGCTAACTGTAAATCAGCCCGCTCTCGCTTTTTCTGATCAACTTTCAGAAATTACAGCAGTTCGGAAAGGATTTTCTCCGGTCTCTCTCCGGGGAATCGAAGGCAGTAAAGGCATTGTTTACACAGGTTGACGTTGGCTTCTTGGACGACTTCCTCAATAGAAATCTTGATACTCAGAAAAAATCGCCGGTCTGCCTGGATGAAGCTTATATAAAAAGGGCTTTTATTAAGAAAAATAAACAACTAATAGACTTTAAATTTGACAAAGGTCGCCTTGGTCAAAACTGAGGATACTTCCTTTTGAGGGAAATGCTTGGCTGATGAATGCCAGATTTTTAAGGGAAAGGTAATCTCCTTTCGCCTAATAGATAGCGTAAGCTATCGAATTTATTGGGGTGAACGATGGGGCTCGAACCCACGACAACCGGAATCACAATCCGGGACTCTACCGACTGAGCTACGCTCACCATAACTATGGTAATATACTGGTGCGCTTGGCAGGACTCGAACCTGCGACCCCCGGCTTAGAAGGCCGGTGCTCTATCCGGTTGAGCTACAAGCGCTAAATTGGTCGGGGTAGAGAGATTCGAACTCCCGACATCCTGCTCCCAAAGCAGGCGCGCTACCAAACTGCGCTATACCCCGACAATCTCCTGTAAAATGGCTTGCTTTACAACCACCCTTGAAGAGCTGCCTATGATAACGATGCATCTCTGTATCGTCAACTCTTTTTTTGTTATAGCATGATTATTTCGCAAAATAATCACTAATCGTTGATGCTTACAGTTTGGCCTTAACGATTTGATAAACTTCTTCTGCAGCCACATCAGCGCCATTCAGGATCATCTCCAGTTCGGCCATTTTTGCATCAGCAAATGCTCTATCTTTAAGACCACCAGCATTAATGTAGACATTTAACGCGGCGCTTTTCAATGCACCATAACCTGCCATTACCGCAACACCGGCATCACTGATAACACCAACATTACCTTTTTCTGCGGCAATTCGGCTTAACGCAATGGTTTCTGCACACGCGCGCGCGCAATCCAAAGGAACAACCGCGGCCTCTTTTAATACCGACTGAATTGCCTCGCTACGCGCTGCTTTTTCTTCATCAGACTCTTTTGGCAAACCGTAGGTAGCCATTAATCGATCAAATACATCGACATCCGCTTTAATCATGCCGGTCAGTTTTTCACGCAAAGCTTCTGCTTTTGTCAGCAACTCCTGCATTTCAGTTTCGACTTCAATATACTTAGGTTTTCCAATAGTCAGATTACAAACCATACTGACTAAAGCAGCGGCCTGTGCGCCCATTACTGCTGCTGCACTACCGCCACCCGGTGTAGGCGATTTACTGGCCAATTCATCAAGAAAGACCTGAACTGATTTATCTTTTATTTCACTCATGATGTAACTTCTCTGCTATCAATTTAGCTACGGTTGTCGGGTTACGCTAACCCTGCCTACACACTTCCTTTATTTAGAAGGCTATTCGCGCCGCCAACTGGTTGTGCCATCAGGTGCATCTTCCAGAATTATGCCCTGCTGCTTTAATTCATCGCGGATTTGATCGGCCAAAGCCCAGTTTTTAGATTTTTTTGCATCTATTCGTGCTTGGATTTGTTGCTCAATATCAAAAACTCCAGTTTCAGCGTCTAATGTGTTAGATACACCCTTCAAAAAAACCTCAGGATCATCCTGCAAAATTCCCAGCAAGCCGCCGTAGGCTTTAAGACGGGTCGCTAACTGCCCCGCTCTCTCAGGATTAATTTCTTTTTCTTGATTGATCTCTTTGGCTAATCCGAACAATACAGCTATCGCTTTAGGGGTATTGAAATCGTCTTCCATTGCATTTGCATGAAAAAGGGTTGGATACAAGCCCTCGTCCAAGGAATGTAAGTTTACTTCCTTCATGTCAACACCGCGCAGAGCTGTGTACAAGCGAGTTAAAGCCGCGCCCGCATCATTCAATTGTTCATCCGAATAATTCAAAGGGCTGCGGTAATGACTGGAAAGAATAAAAAAACGTATGATTTCTGGTCGATAGCGCTGCAGCACTTCACGCACGGTAAAGAAATTGCCCAGCGACTTGGACATTTTTTCTTCATTGATACGCACAAAACCGTTGTGCATCCACAGATTAACAAACTTCTCGCCGGTCGCGCCTTCCGACTGGGCGATTTCATTTTCATGGTGTGGAAACTGCAAATCCATGCCGCCGCCATGAATATCAAAATGATTACCCAGGCAACAGGTCGACATCGCCGAACATTCAATATGCCATCCGGGACGACCCAAGCCCCAAGGTGATTCCCATGCTGGTTCATTGGCTTTGGCCATCTTCCACAACACAAAATCCATAGGATTGCGCTTTGCCAGATCAACATCAACCCGCTCTCCGGCTTGCAGGTCGTCAAGATTCTTGCCTGATAATTGCCCGTAGTTTTTAAACTTGGTCACCGCATAAAACACATCGCCATTCGTCCCGACATAAGCCAGCCCTTTGCCTATTAATGCCTCAATCATGGCAATAATATCGGGGATAGACTGTGTTGCTCTCGGTTCAATGTCAGGCGGCAAAACACCAAGCGCACGCTCATCCTCGTGCATGGCCTCAATAAAACGTTCGGTTAACTTGCCATAGTCCTCGCCATTTTCGATGGCCCGCTGAATGATCTTGTCGTCAATATCGGTAATGTTGCGCACGTAAGTCAGGTCATATTTCTTATAACGCAAATAACGCGCAACCGTATCGAACACCACCATGACGCGGGCATGGCCGATATGACAATAATCATAAACCGTCATGCCACAGACATACATGCCGACCTTGCCTGCCTCCAGTGGCTGAAACTCTTCTTTTTTTCGCGTCAGGGTGTTATATATTTTCAACATAGTTATTTAGGTTATACAGTTACGCAATATTTGCACACAACGGTCACTACAGTAACAATGTTACTGATAAATCGAGGTCAGTTAGAAACAAAACTGCACAATCTACCAAGCACATGCTTCTCTTTCAAGACAAAAACACATAGAATTTGTCTTTTGCATCTTTATATAAGGAAAATTATGCGCGTCCTCATGCTTTCTATGATGCTGTTTTTAACCACAACACTCTCATTTGCAACGGAAAACAAAATGTCTGATAAACAAACAAAAGTTAAATTAACAACCAATCTGGGTGAAATCAATATTCAGCTGAATACTGAAAAAGCGCCTATTTCATCTGCAAATTTTCTAACTTATGTTAATGAAGGCTTTTACAACGGCACTATTTTTCATCGCATAATTCCAGGATTTATGGCGCAAGGCGGTGGTTTTGACACTGATTTCAACCAAAAAGCCGTCCACGACGCCATCAAAAACGAAGCCGATAACGGCCTACCAAACAAACGTGGTACGCTGGCCATGGCTCGCACTAACGTTCCTGATTCTGCAACAGCTCAATTCTTTATTAACTATAAGGATAATGCATTCCTGAATTATACCAGTCCCACACCTAGTGGCTGGGGATACGCTGTATTTGGAGAAGTTATTGAAGGCATGGATATTGTTGATGAAATGGCTAAACAACCTACAGGCAATCGTGGCGGACATCAGGATGTGCCTAAAACAAACATCGTTATCGAAAAAACAGAAGTCTTACAATAAGCATAATACGGAAGGCGTGAAGCTAAAAAGCTTGCGCCTCTCACTTTTCAAAAGCCTCCTCCAAACAACGGCCAACAGAGCAATCATTGAACAACGAAATCCTGTTTATTTCAGACCTGCATATCTCATTGGAAAAAACTGAAATCACCCGTCGATTTCTTTCATTCCTCAAGGATAGGGCACAAAAAGCCGCTGCTGTTTATATACTGGGTGATCTTTTCGATGCTTGGATAGGCGATGACGACCCTACTCCACCCAACAATAATATCCGGAAACAACTCAAGCAACTGACGAATTCGGGTACAAAAGTCTATTTGCAACAAGGTAATCGTGACTTTCTGTTGGGCCACAAGTTTTGTGAAGACACTGGAGCTACACTGATCGATGATTATCTCGTAATCGATTTACTGGGTACGCCTACACTGCTCACTCACGGTGATTTGCTGTGTAGCGATGACCTGCCTTATCAGGCGTTTCGCGCCAAATCACATACGCTGGAATGGCAGCATTATGTGCTATCAAAACCATTGATACTGCGCTTGGTAATGGCTCGCTGGTACCGATTTCGCAGCTACTTCCATAAACGCAACAAGACTCAAGAAATCATGGATGTTAATCAAGACACCGTAATTAATGTGATGCGTGAACACCACTGCTTGCGTTTGATTCATGGACATACTCATCGCCCGGCCATTCATAACTTTGAAATAAACGGCCAGCCTGCCCAACGCTTTGTACTTGCCGCATGGACTAAGGATGCAGCCGAAATACTATGCTGGCGCAATAACGGCTATCAAATCGAATCCATATAATCTGTTTTCGTTTGATAACCTCAATAATATAAAACTAAGGAATGTCGTTAAATTCATATCCCGCCCCATTACCTCGGACAATACCGTATCACATAACTTTATATGCCAAAATAAACTGGCATCACCCGCTGCAAACCCGTTGTTTTTTATCAAATCAATACAGCAGCTACTTCTTGTCGCCGCCTATAAAAGTTGACTTTTGAGGCAAAATCATTAAATTTAGGCTCCTAGAGTGAAAATTTCCTGTATCCATGAAACATGAAAAATCACCCTAAAACTAATATTAGTATTAAAAACATAATCATAGTTCTGTCAAATTAACAGGATGCCAGGAGAAATATATATGAAGAAGCCTTTGAAAAGTTGGCTGCTTGCTTCCAGTGTAGCTGCTTTATTAGCTGCACCAGCGGTTTCAACTGCTAACAGCGATGTTGAAAAACTAACCCAGAACCCAGCTAACTGGGCAACATGGGGCGGTGACTATGCAGGTACTCGTTACAGCAAACTAAGTGAAATCAATGCTACTAACGTAAAAAATCTACAACCAGCATGGTCTTTTTCTACAGGTGTCCTACGTGGCCACGAAGGCGGACCATTGGTTGTAAATGACGTTCTTTACATCCACACGCCTTTCCCTAACACTGTTTACGCGATTGACCAAAAAACTCAATCCGTAATCTGGGAGTTCACACCAACTCAAGATGCTGATGTAACGATTCCTGTTATGTGCTGCGACACTGTCAACCGCGGCTTAGCTTACGGCGATGGAAAAATCTTCCTGCAACAATCTGATACCGTTCTGACAGCTTTAGACGCTAAAACTGGTAAACGTATCTGGAGCGTACAAAACGGCGACCCTAAATTGGGCATGACTAACACAGCCGCTCCATTGGTTGTTAAAGATAAAGTTCTGACTGGTATTTCTGGCGGTGAATTTGGTGTTCGCGGCTTTTTAGCTGCTTATGACATCAACACTGGCGAGTTAGCTTGGAAAGGCTACAGCATGGGTCCAGACAAAGACACTCTGATTGATCCTAAGAAAACAACTACATGGAAAGACGGCAAAGTCGCTCCTGTTGGCCCAGACTCAAGCTTAAGCACTTGGCAAGGCGACCAATGGAAAATCGGTGGCGGTACAACTTGGGGCTGGACTAGCTACGACCCTAAATTAAACCTGATTTATTACGGATCAGGCAACCCATCTACATGGAACCCTGTACAACGTCCAGGCGACAACAAATGGTCCATGTCTTTATGGGCCCGTGACGCTGACACTGGTGAAGTTAAATGGGTTTATCAAATGACTCCACATGATGAGTGGGATTATGATGGTATCAACGAAACCGTTCTGGTTGACCAAGAAGTTAAAGGCAAAATGCACAAAACCATCGTGCATTTCGACCGTAACGGTTTTGGCTACACTTTAGATCGTGAAACTGGTGAACTGCTTGTTGCTGAAAAATTCGACAAATCAGTTAACTGGGCAACTCACGTTGACATGAAGAGCGGTCGCCCACAAGTTGTGCCTGAGTTCAGTACTGAACACAATGGCGAAGATGTAAACTCAAAAGGCATTTGCCCTGCTGCGTTAGGAAGTAAAAACCAACAACCGGTTTCATACTCTCCACAAACTGGCCTGTTCTACATCTCTGGTAACCACTTATGCATGGACTACGAACCATTCGAAGTTGCATACACAGCGGGTCAACCATACGTTGGCGCTACTTTAAGCATGATGCCTGCTGGTGCAGACGTTCTGACTGGCAAACCAGATGGAACAACCAACTTGGGTCAATTCACTGCTTTCGATGCTAAAACAGGTAAAATCGTCTGGTCCAACAAAGAACAATTCTCTGTTTGGTCAGGTTCTGTTGCAACAGCGGGCGGCGTAGTATTCTACGGTACTCTGGAAGGTTATCTGAAAGCGGTTGACGCTAAAACAGGTAAAGAACTCTACAAGTTCAAAACACCTTCCGGCATCATCGGCAACGTTAACACTTGGGAATATAACGGCAAGCAATATGTTGGCGTTCTTTCCGGTATAGGCGGCTGGGCTGGCATCGGTATCGCTGCTGGTCTTGACACTGGTGAAGAAAAATCAAACTCAGAAGGTTTGGGAGCAGTTGGTGCATACAGAAGCCTAAGTTCTTACACTAAACTGGGCGGTACATTAACTGTATTTGCATTGCCTAACTAATCGATCTGATCTTTTAGATTGATCATAAAAAGCCCTGGTCGATTTATCGGCCAGGGCTTTTTTTTGACTAGTGTTTATATTAACCAGCCAAGGCCCAATCCCAATCCCAATCCCAATCCCAATCCCAATCCCAATCCCAATTTTTAGTTTAAGTCGCCTCTCTTTATGCAGTAAACTACTTACCCTTATTGTTTGATTCACACCAGGAGATCTTAATGAGGGCAACACCTCTGACTTACAAAATATTTGCAGGATTATGTTTGGCCGCAGTCGCATTTTCCGCTTCCGCAGAAGAAAAATTCAAAGTCTGCGCCGATCCGTTGAATCCACCCTACTCTACAAAAAACAAAGACGGCTTTGAAAACAAAATCGCCGAACTGTTTGCCAAAGAGCTTGGACAGACCGTTGAGTACTACTGGCTTCCCCAACGTCTTGGATTTATCCGCAACTCCTTAAATGCACCGTTAAAAGACACCGATGTGGAAAGCAATGAGTATAAATGCGACGTCATTATGGGCGTTCCGGCAGGTTACGAGCTTACCTTAACAACCTCGCCGTACTACCAGTCGACTTATGTGCTGTTAATCGCCAAAGGACGCGGTTGGGATGACATTAACAATGCCGCCCAATTAGCCGATCTGCCGTTGAATAGGCAGGAAGCATTGAAAATTGCGATGTTTGACCGAGGCCCCGGAACGACCTGGATGCAAAAAAACGGCCTGCTCGACGTGGGCATACCTTACCAATCGATGTCAGGCGACGGTGAAAATAATGTGGCCATGCAGATAGAAAAGGATCTTAAAGCGAAGAAAATTGATATGGTTATTCTGTGGGGACCTATGGCGGCCTATGTCGCATCGCAAAGTTCCAAAAACAGTTATTTAATGATTCCCATGAAATCAACGCCAGACATGAAGTTTGATTTCGGTATGGCTATGGGTGTTCGCTATGGCGATAAAGCAAGAAAGGAAGCCCTTAACAAGCTGATAACAGCCAAAACCAAAGAGATTCAAACCATCATGGCAGGTTACAACATTCCTTTGGTAGCTATCCCTAAGCAGGCTGTTCGTGAGGATGACGATTAATTTTAAATACTAAAGATGGGGCGACCAGCAGGCCGCCCTTTATGTACCGGGTACCGCAAGGGTATTATTTCCGGTTAAACAGTCCAACCAGATATGCAAACCTGGCTGCCCGTTCATGTGACAGCTGATCCCACTGGAAACGCCATTTCCAATTTCCTATCGTTGTGCCGGGGGTATTCATACGATGCTCAGAGCCCAGCTCCAGAATATCCTGCATGGGGATGACCGCAAGATTCGCAACAGATGCCAATGCTGCATGTATCAAAGCGCAATGCAATGGATAAGAGGGATTGCCTAAATAATCGTTAATATATTTTTTCTCATCTTCACTGAGCTTTTCAAACCAGCCTAAAGTCGTGTCATTATCGTGAGTGCCTGTATAAACAACACAATTCTTTTCATAATTGATTGGCAAATAAGGGTTATCATGCCCGCCACCAAAAGCAAACTGCAAAATTTTCATGCCGGGCAAATTAAATTCGTCTCTTAATTCCTCGACTTCAGGAGTAATAACACCCAAATCTTCAGCAACCAATGGAATCGAGCCATGTGCCTCTCTTATTGCATTCAGCAATTCTTTACCAGGCGCTTTAACCCATGCGCCATTGATTGCCGTCTCTTCAGTTGCGGATATCTCCCAGGCAGCTTCAAGCCCGCGAAAATGATCGATACGGATAATATCGAACAGCTCCAGCTGGGTTTGTATTCTTTCAACCCACCAATGAAATCCGGTTTCCTCAAGATACTGCCAGTTATAGTGGGGGTTTCCCCAACGCTGCCCTGTTTCAGAAAAATAATCGGGCGGCACCCCCGTCACAACAGACATTTCACCTGATTCATCGAGCTTAAAAACTTCCCGGTTAGCCCATACCTCGGAGCTGTCATAAGACACAAAAATAGGAATATCGCCAAACAAAAACACGCCGTGGCGATTGGCGTAGGCCTTTAAATCCAACCATTGCCGAAAAAACACATATTGCTCAAACTTGATGTCCTCAATTTCCGCCTTTAACCGCCGCCGGGCTTCTTTAATAGCTTTGACATCTTTTCCCTTGAAATGTTCAGGCCACTGGTTCCAGCACAGTTGGTTGAATTCATTCCTAAGAGCTACAAACAGCGAAAAATCATCCAGCCAAAACGCCTTTGTCTGACAAAAATACGCATAGCTGTCTTTATCCTGTTGCTCGGCACGCTCTAAGAACCCATCAAAAGCTTCTGCTATCAAACGTTTTTTTGAGCAGTTGCCGAGATATTCTCCCTTTTTTTCAGAGCGCTGCAGCCAGCCTCGGTCCACAAGCCAATCAATATTAATTAACGCCGGATTGCCGGCATGAGCGGACAAGCACTGATAGGGCGAGTTATCCGCGTGAGTCATGCCTAAAGGCAGAACTTGCCATACGCTAACCCCCGAATCATGAAGGAATTTTACAAAATGATACGCTTCCTGACCCAAATCACCCTTGTCATCGGTACCCGGCAACGATGTAATATGCAGCAGGACACCTGCACGGCGTTTGTTTAAAATATCTTTCACGCTTAGTTGTCTCTATATAAGCTCAACGCCTGGTCGCATTGCCCCACCCATAACTGGAGTACCAGATCCCTGCGTAAATGACAGCGCCAAATAGGCTGGCGGCTCTTCACCCAATAATTTATACAGGTTAGCTAAATTAAGCCGAAACTGTTTCTCAAAATTACTGACCGCTTCCCCAGGATTATAATCACCAAACCACCAAAACCAATCGGAACCTTCACAGACAGCCAGTTGAAGCTCGGCATCCTGAATTTGCTTGTCTGTTAACCTGCCGGATGAGACGACCTTGTCAAACACCCATTTAACGTCGCCCAGCATGTCCCAGCCGCGATTCTTGTCCGCATCCCCTATCCAGGTCGAAAACGTGCCGTAAACCCAGCTACCTGCAACCAACTTAGCCAATGGCTTAACTTCAACTTTGTTTTGCAGACACTCCGAAAAAGTAGTCAATTCAATATCCGGATGAACAGCCAATCGCTGATACAAGGCACTGAGGAAATAATAGCCATTAGCAGGAAAATATTCCCAGGCGTTCTCGCCATCCATAATGATTGAAACCACCGAGTCGCCGGATTCATGTGCAGCAATATTTTTCAGATGATGAATCAAATCACCCACAGCATCATCAGCATGCCACTTTGAATATTCAAAACCTATAAGGTCTGACAAGCCGTCATCCCGGAAAAAACAGGCTATATCCGTTTTTATGAGTTTAAACGGATGTTGTGGTCCTGATGGTTTCTCGTTTTCGGGGAGACTCAAGCTATTACGCAACACAGAACCACCACTCGCTGCCCAATCAAAGCCAAAATCGCCCAGTATTTTCAGGGTCTGCTCACTGATGCTGCCTTCTGAAGGCCAGCATCCCTTAGGTTTAAATCCAAAGAATCTCTGAAATGTTTGCACACCTTTCTCAAGATGCCATTTGACTCGCTCTTCTCCTCCCGGATAAGCATCCAGTTCCGGCAAGGGGGCATTCGGTATAGCCTCAAGAGTAGAATTCAAGTCCAGCAAAAGCGGCATGATGGGATGAGCGTAAGGCGTTACTGAAAGTTCAATCTGCCCTTTTCTGGCCAAGACCTTGTATCTACAGATTACATTGGCCAATTGCTCACCTATGATTTCTGTGATCTCGACCCTTTCGTGCAGGGTATAACCCGAACCTTTCTCTATTAAGCGCTTTACTCTGTTATCCGTTAATTTTACAGTTTCCCCCATCCAGGACAGGTGATACCAAACCAGCATATCGCTGATAAACTGGGAATTGACATAACTTAAAGAATCGTAATGCAGCTCAAGCCATTCAGCCATCTCAACCAGCTTTTTAAACGCCGGATAACGGTTTATTTGCCTTTCCCTGTTCGCCCGCATGCAGTCTTTAACCAATTTCATGCGCTCTTCTGGATCAGAAGGAATACTGGGGTCAACCAGAGCCGCCAACAAAGGGTCAGTGATAGAAATGCCGTCATGCAAATAACCGGCAACCTGTTTGGCATATTCTTCAATTTGCTCCAGAAGAATGGGCGCAAAATTCACTACCGCCTTGGCCTTTGGCACTGCTTCCAGATGGGCCACCATGTCCACATAGTCTTTAATGACATGCAGGTACGTCCAAGGCAGCTTATATTCTCCTGTTTGTAAATCCCTGTATTCCGGCTGGTGCATGTGCCAGCACAATACTAGTTTTAACCTCTTCTTCTTATCTAACATAGTGTCTTCTTAATCCCAACATATCTGGCGTTACTAAAACGACCCCACCCGGGCTGACATGAAATCTTTTTTCATCATCTGCTCTATTTTCGCCGATTATAGTACCTTCCGGAATTTCACAGCCCTTTTCCAGAATCGCCCTGGTAATACGGCAATGACGACCAATATTAACTTCTGGCAAAACAATAGTATCTTGCAGGGTCGTGTATGAATTAACCCGTACATTTGAAAACAACAGGGAATGCCTGACTTTTGAACCGGAAATTACACAGCCTCCTGAAACCATGGAGTCAACTGCCTGACCTCGTCTTTTGTCGCTATCAAAAACAAATTTGGCCGGAGGAGTTTGTGCCTGATAAGTCCATATTGGCCAGGTTTTATCATATAAATTTAAATCTGGCTTTACCCCTATCAATTCCATGTTGGCAGACCAGTAAGCATCTATAGTACCTACATCACGCCAGTAACTTTGCACCCCGCTTTGCAAGTCCAAAAATGGATAAGCATTGACTATATATTTATCAATAACGGATGGAATAATATCCATGCCAAAATCACGGGTTGAGCCTTTGGTATCGGCATCTTTAATCAACTGTTCATACAGAAAATCGGCATTGAAAATATAAATACCCATAGAGGCTAATGCGGTATCTGTTCTACCTGGCATAAGTGGAGGATTTTCCGGCTTTTCTACAAAAGCTCTAACTCGTCGGTTTGCATCGACATCCATGACACCAAAAGCCGTTGCATCTTGCAGCGAAACTTCAATACAGCCGATGGTTAAATCCGCATTTTTTGAAGCATGATCGGCAAGCATCGCACCATAATCCATTTTATAGATATGATCCCCGGCAAGCACTAAAACATATTCAGGCTGGCGACTGCGCAGAATATCAATATTCTGAAAAACCGCGTCGGCAGTACCCTTATACCAAGAATCATCAGCATGCCTTTGCTGAGCTGGCATCAAATCGACATATTCGCCAAATTCGCCACGCAAAAACCCCCATCCTTGCTGAATATGGCGAATTAAAGAGTGCGCCTTATATTGCGTCAAAATACCTATCTTGCGGATACCCGAATTCACACAGTTGGACAACGGAAAATCAATAATGCGAAACTTGCCACCGAACGGCACAGCTGGCTTGGCGCGCCATTCAGTCATATCCTTCAACCTGGAGCCACGCCCACCGGCCAATATCAATGCGATTGTATTACGTGTTAAATGACTGACAAAACGATCTTGTTTTTGATTACTTGACTCTGACATTTTTCATCTTCCTGTGGAATAGACTGACAACTATTGACGTGTTTGGTAATATTCACTGAATCATTATCCTACTAGGCCGAGGCTATTCATAGTGAAAAAGCAATCTAACAACACGCTTGACTCTGATGCTATAAAGATCATGGAGGCCAGGCATCATGATCCTTTTTCATTTTTGGGACGCCATCAAAACAACAATAAAATCCAAATTAAAGTTTATCTTCCTTACGCAGAATCAGTTCGTCTTAGTGATGGCGGCGCTACTTTACAGCGAATACCTGATACGGATTTTTTCGAATACTACGCTGAAAAAGAAGAATTACCAGCACATTATAAACTGTCATGGATCGGTAAAGATGGCCACAGTCACGAAGACTATGACCCCTATGATTTTGTAACGCAATTACCGGAATTTGACCAGCATTTATTCAGAGAAGGTAAACACTGGCATATTTATCAAAAACTAGGTGCTCATTTACATAGCGTTGATGGCATAGAAGGTGTCTTATTTACCGTCTGGGCGCCTAATGCTGGGCGAGTCAGTGTGATTGGTAATTTTAATCACTGGGACGGTCGTTGCAATGCTATGCGTAGCCTCGGGAGCAGCGGTATCTGGGAAATATTTATCCCTGGTTTAAAAGCCGGTTGCTACTATAAATTTGAAATATTAAACCGCAACACTAACGAGATTCTGTTAAAAACAGATCCCTATGGACAGCAATTTGAGTTTCGTCCAAACACCTCGTCAATTGTCGTCGAGGAAAAAAGCTATGCCTGGAAAGACGGTCAGTGGATGACACATCGACCCCACCATAATTGGCTACATGAGCCCATGTCCCTCTACGAAGTTCACCTTGGCTCCTGGCGACGGGATAATCTGGGCAATTTCCTCACCTACCGTGAACTCGCCGTACAACTCGTAGACTATGTTAAAGAGATGGGCTTTACTCATGTTGAATTATTGCCGGTGACAGAACATCCTCTGGATGCGTCATGGGGTTATCAAACGACTGGTTATTTTGCCCCGACCAGCCGCCACGGATCACCTGATGATTTTCGCTATTTTGTCGACACCTGTCACCAGAATGGCATAGGCGTCATTCTGGATTGGGTACCAGCCCATTTTCCCAAAGACAGCTTTGCCCTGGCCCGTTTTGATGGCAGCGCACTTTATGAGCATGAAGATCCGCGCAAAGGCGAGCACCGTGATTGGGGCACATTAATTTATAACTATGGCCGCAATGAAGTTAAAAACTTTTTACTTTCCAGCGCCATTTTTTGGCTGGAAGAATTTCATCTTGATGGCTTAAGAGTCGATGCCGTTGCATCCATGCTGTATCTGGATTATTCCCGTAACGATAATGACTGGATTCCCAATATCCATGGTGGAAACGAGAATCTGGAAGCCATTGATTTTCTCCGTGAACTTAATACCGTCACTCACGACCAGCACCCCGGCACGGTCATGATGGCTGAAGAATCCACATCCTGGCCGCAGGTAACCCGTCCGACCTGGACAGGGGGCTTAGGCTTTTCCATGAAATGGAATATGGGCTGGATGCATGACACATTGGAATATATCCGTCAGGAACCTGTCCACCGCAAATACCATCATGATCAGCTCACTTTCGGAATGCTCTACGCCTTTTCCGAAAACTTCTGCCTGCCTTTTTCCCACGATGAAGTCGTTCACGGCAAAGGCTCCCTCATCAATAAAATGCCCGGTGACGAATGGCAGCGGTTCGCCAATCTCCGACTGCTCTTTACCTTTATGTACACCTATCCGGGCAAAAAACTGCTGTTCATGGGCTGTGAGTTCGGACAAGGCACGGAATGGAATTTTAACAAGGCCTTAGACTGGTATGTTCTAGACTACCCGCATCACCAGGGAGTTCAAACACTCATAAAAGATCTGAACCATCTTTATAAAAAGCATCCGGCCCTATACCAGCATGATTTTGATCATCATGGATTTGAATGGATTGATTGCCATGATGTTCAGCAATCCATCATCAGTTATCGACGCAAGACCGAGCATGAAGATTTAATCATCGTACTCAACTTTACCCCGGTAACCAGAGAGAAATACAAAATCGGTGTACCTGAAGCGGGCGTCTATACCGAAATTTTTAATTCCGATTCCGGTTACTATGACGGCAGCAACACCGGCAATGGCGCAGCGCTTTCAGAACCGACCGTCTGGATGAATCTACCCCACTCTATCAGTCTTACCTTGCCGCCATTAGGAGCAGTGATTTTAAAGCTGTAAGGAATCGAAATAATACACATGAAAAAAGTACTTTTTGTTACCAGTGAAGCTCATCCCTTGATCAAGACCGGAGGCCTGGGTGATATTTCCGGCAGTCTGCCCAAAGCATTAGCTGAATTATCACAAGATATAAGACTGATCATCCCCAATTATCAGTCTTTAAAAACCAATGGAGAAGTCCGTTTTCTTTGTTCTCTGCGTATTGATAACAGAGATGTTGATATTCTTGAAACTCATATGCCTGAAGCAGGAGTGATTGTCTTGCTGGTTGATTGCCCTGAATATTTTGATTATCCGGGCAACCCTTATGTTGATGAACAGGGCAATCCCTGGTCTAACAATGCTGAACGCTTTGCTTTATTTTGTCGTATTGCCGTTGAAGTTGCGATGAACAGGGCGAATCTGGACTGGAAAGCCGATATAGTCCACTGTAACGACTGGCAAAGCGGTTTGGTTCCGGCATTATTATCCCTTGAGCACGACAGACCAGCGACGGTATTTACCATACACAACATGGCTTACCAGGGTTTATTTCCTGGTATCATCGCGGCCTCATTAAACCTGCCAGGCCAGTTACTACATTCCAATGGACTGGAATTTCACAGCATGCTTTCTTTCATTAAAGGCGGCTTGGCTTTTGCCGATCGTATTACCACAGTCAGTCCAACCTACGCCCTGGAAATTCAAACCCCCGAGCTTGGTTATGGCCTTGAAGGGCTGTTAACTTATCGAAAAGAAGTTCTAAGCGGCATCATTAACGGCATTGATCTCGATCAATGGAACCCTGAAACCGACCCTTATATCAGCCAGCAATATAGCGCAACATCACTCACTAAAAAACAGTTCAACAAATCCGCATTACAAAGAAAACTGTCGCTTCCGGTCGATGATAATATTCCGGTCTTCGGGCTGATCAGTCGACTGGTTGAACAAAAAGGCATAGACCTGCTCATAGAATGTCTTCCTGATATGATCGACATGCCACTGCAATTTGTATTGCTCGGCAATGGCGAACATGAATTTGAACACGGCTTACAGAATCTTGCTCATATATATCCTGATAAAATAGCGATAACCATAGACTATGACGAGTCCCTGGCTCACCTTATCGAGGCTGGTGCGGATATATTCTTAATGCCATCACGCTTTGAACCCTGCGGCTTGAACCAAATGTACAGCCAACGCTATGGCACCATTCCAGTCGTCAGAAAAACCGGGGGCTTGGCGGATACTGTCGTTGATACCTTGCCGGAAACAATTGCCAATAAAACGGCTACCGGCATTGTTTTCAACGAAGCAAGCCCCGGGACCTTGCTTGAAGCCATCAAACGGGCAATGATTTTGTACAGTTCCCCTGCTATCTGGAAACAACTACAAACTAATGGCATGAAAAAAGATTTCTCCTGGCAACTGAGTGCGAAACAATATCTAGCGTTATACCGGAGTATTTAATATTTGATACCTACCGGAGTCGAGGTTCAGTTTGAAAAAAACACTTTTATCATTGCTATTCATAATCATGTTTAGCACTATTTCATCTGCTGAAGAAACGATACTTGAAGTAATTTCCTTGTCCAACCGACCAGCATCTGAGATACAACCACTGCTCAGTCCATTGCTTGAAATTACCGATCAGGTTATTGCCGACGGCTCCAACCTAATCGTCAGAACCACACCTGAACGGCTCGCTGAGATTAAAACGATCATCAGTAAACTGGATGCCCGTCAGAGTAATCTAATCATCACAGTCATTCAGAGCAGCCAGACTACCGCCGATGAACTGAATGCCGTCGCCAGAGTTCAACTGAATATTCCCGTCGATGATTTATCGAAATCCGGCGGCAGAATAAATGGCCATGTTTATCAAACCCAGGATAATCATGGCAATGAAAACATCCAGACCATTAGAACAATGGAAGGAAACACTGCTTACATTAAAGCAGGAAGCACTTACCCAATACAAAACGTGCAGATTTATAACTCAGGCTATGGTTACCCATCCGTTTCCACTACGAATGAAATTATCGAGGCAACCACCGGTTTTGCAGTCACTCCCAGACTGGCAGGACGACAAGTCATTCTTGATGTGTCGCCCTGGTCAGATAAAATAAATAGGCGGGGTCAAATCCAAACCCACGATGCGCAATCAACTATCACAATTAATCTTGGTGAGTGGGTAGAACTGGGCGGGATTGGCGAAAACAGTAACAGCAGCACAAACAGAACTCTTTCAACTATTAGACAAACAAGCAAAAATCAGCTGCATATTTTGGTTAAAGTTGATCAGGTGGATTAACAATGTTTTATATAGTGAATTGCTCTTCGGAGATGAATCCACCGCACACAGTTATAAATACGGGCTCAACCTTGCTGCAAGAACTTATAAATACCGGCGCCGATAACCACTAACGCCACTGTAGCCCAACCCAGTCTATCCATGTATTCACGCAATTTCGATTCGAGCTTTGCACCGCCGGCAGCGAGTAACAGGTCTACCAGAAAAAACCGTCCGCCCCGACCAATGATGGATGCCAGAACAAAAGGCAGAAACACCATATTTAGGGCACCTGCGGCAATGGTGAACACCTTATAAGGGATAGGCGAAAAACCGGCAACAAACACCGCCCAAAATCCCCACTCTTCAAACCAGCTTTTTGCTGTCGAGTAGCTTTCCCAATAATGGGTAGTCTGTAACCACGGTGCAATACTGTCAAACATAAAATAGCCAATCAAATAACCGAACATCCCGCCCAAAACCGAGGCTATCGTTGTCAAAAACGCAAAGCGAAATGCTTTATCGGGTTGGGATAACGCCATAGGCGCCAACATCACATCCGGCGGCACAGGGAAAAATGAGGATTCAGCAAAGCTTAGCGCGCATAAATATTTAGCCGCGTGCCGGTGCCTGGACCACTGCAAGGTTTTGTCATATAGTTTTTGAAACATGCTTATTCCTTTCCTGATAAAAAAGGAACAAAAACTACCGGCTCCAGTTTTTCAATTTCATAGCCGCGTGCTGTGCGTATCACCCTCTGTAATTCCTGGCTGCCGCCCTGACCAACCGGGATAATCATAACCCCGCCAATTGCCATCTGCTGTAGCAACATTTCCGGGATTTCAGATGGTGCAGCAGAAACCAGAATGCCATCAAACGGCGCATAATCCAGCCATCCCCAGCCGCCATCGCTGTGCAAATAACTGACATTTTTGTGCTTTAAATCCCATAAATGACCTTTCGCTTTTCTCTGCAACGGCAGGATTCTTTCAACGGAATACACATGACCAAAAAGTTGCGCCAGAACCGCCGTCTGATATCCGCAGCCGGTACCTATTTCCAATACTTTTGTTAAACGTCCAGCTGACTCCAGCAGTAGTTCTGTCATTCTTGCGACTATATAGGGCTGCGAAATCGTCTGGTTATACCCAATCGGTAACGCCATATCTTCATAAGCTCTGCTAGCCAACGCTTCATCCATGAATATATGTCTGGGCGTATTGCGTATAACTTCCAGCGCTTTATTGCTGGTAATGCCCTGCTCCTTTAACCGGTTAATCATACGTTCACGCGTGCGTCGGGAAGTCATGCCTATTCCTTGCAGGCTTTGAATCATAATTAATTCTCCTTAGGCAACCATGCCTTTAACTCATTTATCCGTTCATATCTGGTTAAATCCACTTGTAACGGCGTAACAGACACATAACCTGTGTTAATTGCATAAAAATCAGTTCCGGGGCCCGCATCCTGTTCAGCTCCTGGCGGCCCTACCCAATAAATAAGGCGCCCGCGAGGGTCTTCACTCTTGATGACTGGCTCCGCTTTATGCCTCTGCCCTAGCCTAGTTGCCTGATAACCTTTTAAATTTTTAATAGCGACATCCGGCACATTGACATTAAGAATGGTATCTTGCGGCAAAGGCTTGTTAATCAGTTGCTGTAACAGCGTCACAGCGACATGTGCAGCTGTTTCAAAATGGCAGGGGTTACTCCCTACCAAAGAAATTGCGACGGCGGGCAAGCCTAAAAAACGACCCTCGGTTGCCGCAGCGACAGTTCCCGAATAAAGTACGTCATCGCCCAGGTTTGAGCCATGATTGATCCCTGCAAAAACCATATCAGGTTCACTTTTCAGCAATCCTGTTATAGCCAAATGCACACAATCGGTGGGTGTACCATCAACTTTAATAAATCCGTTATCCGCATCATAAGCCCGTAAAGGCATTTCCAGAGTCAAGGAATTACTCGCCGCACTGCGGTTTCTATCGGGTGCAACTACTGATATTTCGGCATGTTCGCGTAATGCATTGGCCAATGCCGTAAGCCCTTCAGCCAAGTAGCCGTCATCATTACTTAACAAAATGTGCATTATCAATTCGCCCTGAAGCAAAATAAACTATAAAATCAATCATCTTAGCAACAAAACTCTACAAAATCAGCTTTCGTGTCAAAAAAAAAACTCACCATAGAAGATAGTGATTTATTCCGCCAGGCTATCGGTAAAGTACACGCTGTAAAAAGCGATAAGGTGCTATTAACGGCAGACGCCAAACCCAAGCCCTACCCTAAGGCACAGATCATAAATGTGGAGGAGCATTTAAGCGGTGAGGCCGGATTTGATATTGAAAAAGTGGGACTTGAAGACTCGCTTAGCTTTATGGCGCCTGGGCTACAGCATAATGTCCTAAAAAAACTACGCAAAGGGCAGTTTGGCCTGGATGCGGAAATCGACCTGCACGGGCTAAACAGCAATGAAGCCAGGCGGCAATTGCTGCACTTTCTGCATGACTGCGTAGAAGATGGCTGCCGCTGTGTACATATCGTCCACGGCAAAGGCTATCGTTCGACTGACAACCACCCCGTTCTAAAAAACAACCTCAACTTATGGCTAAGACAGCATAAAGACGTTCAGGCCTTTTGCTCCGCACCACCCAAAGACGGCGGCACCGGCGCGTTGTTTGTGTTGTTACAGTTGTCTGAGAAATATGGAGCTAATGAGACCAAACTCGATTGATTTTTCTATACTTCAACGATTTCCCGCAACACCGAAGTTGCATAGCTCCCCGCAGGCAAGGTAAAACAAAGCTCTAGTACATCGTCATTGACAAACTGCCATTGTAAGTCTTGCACATTAACCCTTAATGCGCGCCTATCCCGGTCAACGGCGCTCGCTATCAGGCCCTGAGCCAATAGCTCATGCTCATCGATAATTGCTTGCTCAATTTTCAGCGCATCGGCCGATACATCGGCATTTCCCCTGCCCCATAATACGCCGGTAGGATGAATTTCTTTTGCCGCCAGTCGCCGGATGATTTCAGCGTCCGGCTGATCCGATTGAAAACAGCTGTGCGACAGATCAAATTGATACGTGTCGCCGGCAACAGGCTGATTCCAGTTATTTTGTGTTACCCGGGAAGCTAAAATCTGGTTGAACAGATAAGACCTGGCCGCAGACAAATAAATGCTTCGCTGCTCTCGGCCCACTTTCGCTCCCTCAAACATCCCCAAGGCCTTGCTGACATTTTGCCCCTGATTGCCAAAGCGCTGCGCGCCAAAATAATTGGCGATGCCGTCGGCTTTAATCAACTCCAGTTGCCGGGTGGTTTTTTCTTGATCGCCCTGCCAGTCACGAATCGTCGGCTTAAAGCTGTTGCCCGACAACACGCCGCGCTTGAGTTTTCTGGCATGGCGAACTGCGTGCAGCACTTTCATGCTGTCTGATTCGAACTGCATCCAGTCAGGATCGGCTTTGCCAGGCAGCCAGACGCTAAACCATTGGGTAGTGACCGCATAGCGGTCTTTTAGGCCTGCGTAACTAACATCGCGTTGCCTGACATTGGCGAATCTGGACAGCTGTCTGGCGACAAACTCGGTATTTTCACCTTTCTTTTCTATTTGCAAAAAGGCATGTTCGCCAGAACCTGACGGTTCAAAAGACAGGTTTTCTTTAACGATAAAGTCTTCGGGTAAACTGCGGATTTTGCCGGAGCCTGAAGGCCCACCGTAAACATAAGGCCAGACGGGAATTTCAATATTTTGCATTAGTGAAAGCAGCCCGGCTATTTTTCAATCAGGACTATCGCCTGCACAGCAATGCCCTCTTTGCGCCCTTCAAAACCCAGCTTTTCAGTGGTGGTCGCTTTGACGTTAATGCACTCAACAGCCGCTTTCAAGTCATCGGCAATATTGCTGCACATGGCACTGATATACGGGGACATTTTTGGCGCTTGGGCGATGATGGTGATGTCGGCATTCACCAGTTGATAGCCTTTTTCCTGCACGATGCCGTAAACATGGCGCAATAAAACGCGGCTGTCAGCGCCTTTAAATTCAGGATCGGTATCAGGAAAGTGCTTGCCTATGTCACCCAATGCCGCCGCGCCCAATAAAGCATCGCATAGCGCATGCAATACGACATCGCCGTCAGAATGCGCTTCCAGGCCTTGTTCGTAAGGTATTTTTACACCGCCTAATATAACGTCTCCGCCTTCTTTGAAGCGGTGTACATCGTAACCTTGACCCACTCTAATCATTGTTGCTCCATATAAAATTGTGCTAACGGTAAGTCTTCCGGCCTGGTGATTTTTATATTGTCGGGACGGCCTTCGACGATTTTCGGCTGCAAGCCTTTTAACTCCAGGGCGCTTGCATCGTCAGTGATGGCTGGGTTGCCTTCCGTCTCTTCCAGCGCAATTTTTAACATGCCATATCGAAACATCTGCGGGGTCAATGCCCGCCAGATATGGCTTCTATCCAATGTTTCAGTGATGCGATTACCTTGTACACTTTTTAAGGTGTCGGGTGAAGATAAAGCAAGAATTCCTCCCACATCATCATTAACCAAAGAGTCAATCAGATATTGAATATCAGTAGTGGTAATACACGGCCTGGCCGCATCATGCACCAATACCCAGTCACTATCCGAAGCTTTATCTCTTATGGTCTTTAACGCAGAAAGCACGGAATCTGCCCGCTCTTTTCCGCCGGGAGCGGTGATAATTTTTACATGTTGTGATATTGCCAGATCAGGCCAGTAAGGATCTTGTTCGGAAACTGCGACAACAATTGCTTCAAATACATTCGCTTGCAACAAGCGCGACAGTGTTTGCTCGATTACTGTCTTTCCGGCAAGCTCCAGATATTGTTTGGGTCTGTCCGCTTGCATGCGTTTGCCGACACCGGCAGCAGGAACAATACCCCAGAATTTTATTGGATCGGTCATTATGAGTGAAAAAATATTGTAGGTCGGGTTAGCGTAACTCGACAAACTAATGCCGCACCCGTTGGGTTACGGCGCAAAAAGACACGCCTCGGCACACCACGACGCTGCTCATGCATAACCCACAAGGACGGGGAATGCAGATTTTGCATTAACGCCATGGATGGCCTGTAGTAGAGCACCAAAAGTAGGCGCTTTAGGCGACGCAGGAGCAATTGCCGAGAAGCAAAATATCTGTTCATGCAATCCGTAACCCAAACTACTTTTTATTCGAGAATCTGAAAAAACGTCTCATCCTCTTTAATCATCCCTAACTCATCACGAGCCCGCTCTTCAATCGATTCCTGTCCCTTTCTTAAGTCCAGTACTTCAGCGTAAAGAGCTTCATTACGCTCTTTTTTTTCCTCTACATCTTTCTTCAGGTCATCAAGGCGCTGCTGATAGGCGTTTATCTGCGTAACGCTGCCATCGCCAAACCATAGCCGGTATTGAAGATGAATAATCAACAGAATAATGATTGCAATGAAAATTCTAATTTACTTACCCTCAACCCAAAACAAATTACAGCTATCCCTACAGCATTCTAAATGCGCTACGCCCTGCGTATTTAGCCTGACTGCCTAATTCTTCTTCAATTTTCATCAGGCGGTTGTATTTGGCAATACGGTCAGAACGACTCAATGAGCCGGTTTTAATTTGACCAGTGCCGGTTGCGACGCATAAATCGGCAATGGTGGTATCTTCAGTTTCACCGGAACGATGCGAAACAACCGCTGTATAAGATGCTTTATGCGCCATATCAATAGCCGCAAGCGTTTCTGTCAGCGTACCAATCTGATTGACTTTAACCAGAATTGAATTGGCGATATGCTTTTCTATACCCTGCTTCAAAATAGCGGGATTGGTGACAAACAAATCATCGCCGACCAACTGTATGCGACCACCCAGTTTTTCGGTTAATAATTTCCAGCCAGCCCAGTCATTTTCGTCCATACCGTCTTCAATAGTGATAATGGGGTAACGATCAACCCAATCAACAAAGAAATCAGTCATTTGCTCTGAACGGTAGGTCTTGCTTTCAGACTTCAGGTTATAAATACCGTCTGAATAATATTCGGAACTTGCTGCATCCAGACCTAAATAAATGTCTACACCCGGCTTATAACCTGCCTGTTCTATGGCTTGCAGAATAACACTGATCGCTTCTTCATTTGAAGAAAGATTAGGCGCAAAACCGCCTTCATCACCCACTGTCGTTGCCAAACCTTTTGCTTTTAATACCTTGCTAAGATTATGGAAAACTTCAGCGCCGTAACGAATGGCTTCACGGAAAGTCGGTGCGCCGACAGGCAGAATCATGAATTCCTGCAAGTCAACGCTGTTATCGGCGTGTGAGCCGCCGTTGATGATATTCATCATGGGCACGGGCAAAATGAACTCGCCTGATGTATTCAAATGGCGATACAAAGGCTGCCCCGCTTCTTTTGCCGCTGCATGTGCTGCTGCCATTGATACAGCCAATATGGCATTGGCGCCCAGACGGGCTTTGGTATCAGTGCCATCGAGGGCTATCATTTTGTTATCAATGCCAGCCTGATCAGCAGTATCCATGCCGACGATAGCTGAACGAATTTCAGTTTTTACATTGGCGACAGCTTTCAATACGCCTTTACCTAAATAACGTGATTTATCGCCATCACGCAACTCAACGGCTTCACGCTCGCCCGTTGATGCGCCGGAAGGCACCATCGCACTGCCGATGACTCCAGAGGCCAAAATTACATCTGCTTCAAGTGTGGGGTTGCCACGTGAATCCAAAATTTCTCTAGCGCGAATATCAACGATTGTGGACACTATGCTTCCTTATAATGTTGTTTCTATGAGTCTGTTTGATTTAACAGCCTGATCGATGGTTACTAAGACTTCTAATAATTCTTTCATTCTGTGTAATGGCCAGGAATTCGGGCCATCGCTTTTGGCCTCGGCCGGATTTGGATGGGTTTCCATAAAAATCCCGGCAATGCCCACAGCAATTGCAGCCCTGGCTAAAACAGGAACAAATTCACGCTGCCCGCCGGATGAGGTGCCTTGTCCACCTGGCAGCTGCACTGAATGCGTCGCATCAAAAACGACCGGGCAACCGGTGTCTCTCATGACTGCTAACGAGCGCATATCGGAAACCAGATTGTTGTAACCGAATGATACTCCGCGCTCGCAGACCATAATCTGCTGGTTTCCTGTCGCCTTGGCTTTGTTGGCGACATGCACCATATCCCAGGGCGCCAGAAACTGGCCTTTTTTGATGTTAACGGGTATGCCTTGAGAGGCGACTTCCTGAATGAAATTGGTTTGCCGACATAAAAAAGCAGGCGTTTGCATAACATCAACGACCGAGGCTACTTCAGCCAGTGGCGTATCTTCGTGGACATCAGTCAGCACCGGCACACCGATTTGTTGTTTGACTTTTTCCAGTATTTTAAGCCCCTGCTCTACACCCGGGCCGCGATAACTTTCATGCGACGAGCGATTGGCTTTATCGAAAGATGACTTGTAAATAAACGGAATATTTAATGCCGTCGTCAGTTCCTTAAGATAGCCCGCCGTATCCAGTGCCATTTGCTCACTTTCGATAACACAAGTACCGGCAATTAGAAAAAACGGCTGATCTAATCCCGCCTCAAAATGACACAATTTCATTGCGCTGTTACCTTCTTATGTTGGGAAGCCGCGGCTACAAAACCGGAAAACAGCGGGTGCCCTTTTCTTGGTGTTGAGGTGAATTCAGGATGAAACTGGCAAGCGAGAAACCAGGGATGATCGCGGATTTCAATCACTTCAACCAATCGTCCATCAATTGACTTGCCTGAAAAACTCAACCCGGCCTGTTCCAGTTTTTCTAAATACTGGTTGTTGAATTCGTAACGATGGCGATGTCTTTCAGTAATGACATCTTTCTGGTAAAGCTGATACGCCAACGAATCAGATTGTAATCGGCATTGCTGCCCGCCCAGACGCATGGAACCGCCTAAATCGGAGTCCTCGCTACGCGTTTCAAGCTGACCGTCCTCGGACATCCATTCAGTAATCAAACCGATGACAGGGTGCGGCGATTTCGGCAAAAATTCCGTACTGTGCGCGCCTTCCAAGCCGGCAACATCACGGGCAAATTCAATAACGGCAACCTGCATCCCCAGACAAATGCCCAGGTAAGGTATTTTGTTTTCCCGTGCATATTTGACCGTTGCGATTTTACCTTCCACGCCACGTTCGCCAAATCCACCGGGCACCAAAATAGCATCGACATCTTTCAGTCTGCCGACACCGTCTTCCTCAATACTTTCCGAGTCGATATAGTTGATTTTCACTTTCATGCGGGTACGGATACCGGCATGGATCAAGGCTTCATTCAACGATTTATAGGCATCAGTATGGTCAACATACTTGCCGACAACGGCAATGGTCACTTCATTAACGGGATGTGCCAACGCATCAACAACATCGTACCATTCCGTTAAGTCTGCGGCCGGCACATTCAGCCTCAGCTTATTGACGACAATCTCATCCAGACCTTGCTCGTGAAGTAACAGGGGAATCCTGTAAATCGAATCCGCATCAACTGCAGAGATAACCGCTTTTTCTTCTACATTGGTAAACAAGGCAATTTTGCGGCGTTCACTGGCTGGTATTGGCTGTTCGGACCGACAGATTAAAATATCCGGCTGTATGCCAATAGAACGCAGTTCTTTTACCGAATGCTGGGTCGGCTTGGTTTTTATTTCACCAGCGGAACGAATATACGGTATCAGCGTTAAATGAATGAACAGCGACCTTTCAGCGCCCAATTCGAAACGCATCTGCCTTATTGCTTCCAGAAAAGGCAGTGATTCAATATCACCCACGGTACCGCCGACTTCGATCAAGGCGACATCAACACCCTCGGCGCTATGATAAACACGGCGCTTGATTTCATCGGTAATATGCGGAATGACCTGAACCGTCGCCCCTAAATATTCACCTTTACGCTCTTTGCGCAAAACGCTTTCGTAGACTTGGCCTGTGGTGAAACTGTTCTTTTTAGCCAGGGTGGTTTTAATAAACCGCTCATAGTGGCCTAAATCCAGATCAGTTTCTGTACCATCTTCGGTAACAAATACTTCGCCGTGCTGAAAAGGACTCATGGTGCCCGGATCAACATTGATATAAGGATCCAGCTTGGTCATGGTGACTTTGAGACCGCGAGACTCAAGTATAGCGGCCAATGAAGATGCGGCAATGCCCTTGCCGAGAGATGAGACAACGCCGCCGGTAATGAAAATGTATTTTGTCATGTAGTATTTTTAGACTTCAGATGATCATTGATGAAGTTAGGTAAAAACTTGAGTATTTTAATCGACAATGCGAAATCCGTCATTGTCTTTCGGGTTTAATTCTTATCTTTGCCGGGACAAGCTGATGCAGGCTTGTTGTTTTTCACTGTAGAACGCCGCACTAATCCATTTGTCGCCGACAGCGGCGAGGGTATCATTCAGGTAAATCAAAGGAACCCTCTCTCTTTCCCACGGTGGAATGCCTGCTTCCTGAAACAGGTTTTTCAGTGAATGATGCCCTGTACGTCTCGGCAAACAGATTTTTTCACCGCCCCGGCGAAATCTTACTTCGACCTTGGCATTCTGCCATTGCTCAAGAAGTATGCCCGCTGATGAGGGTACGCAAGACAGGGTCTCATCATTGCCGATTATTATCGACGATTGCCCAGCAGGCCAGACAAAATCTTGCAGAAACTCTTGCGCTGCCAGACGCCCTTCGGGTAAATGCAAATCTGTTCCAGACAGATTTGTCACACAATACAACTTATCCCTATAACGTCGAATGTCATATCCTTGACCTGATAAAACCGGATTACTGTTTTCACTGGCCGCAACCACTTGACCTAAAATTCGTCCAACAAAAGCCTGTGCAGGCATTTTTAGACCTAAGTTCTGGAACCAATGCCTTATGACCAGTTGCTGCTGGTGACCGTGATGTTCGAGTAACCGACCAATGGATAGCGTCTTGTCGGGTTCATTAAAAACCGAAGCAAATAATTCATCCGCCACTTCCGAAACCAGAACCTCTGCATCTGCGCAATGCTTTGCCGAACGCGCCACCGTCTTATCGATTGCCGGCCAGCGTTGCTTTAATAGCGGCACAATGGCATTGCGCAGGAAATTGCGGTCATAATCATTGCACTGATTACTGGGGTCTTCAACCCAGCTTAACTCGTGCGCCCGGGCATAGTCATTTATCGCCTGCTTGGCAACATTCAACAAAGGCCTTAGCATGACGCCTTGACCAAAAACCATGCTTTCCGGCATCCCGGAAAGTCCGCGCAAACCACTGCCACGAAACAATTGCAGCAGTACGGTTTCAATCTGGTCTTCCCTGTGCTGGGCAAGCAACAGCATATCATCACTATCCATCAATGATTTTAAGGCAGTATAACGGGCGTTTCTCGCGGCTTCTTCAGGACTTTCTCCGGACTTTGCAAAGGCATTAACCCACAGCACCAGGAAATCCACGTCCAATCCTTCAGCTGTTTTTTCGCAATGTTTAGCCCAAGACTCAGCCTCTGCCTGCAAACCATGATGCACATAAACTGCTGTAATTTTATCTTTGAGAAGTTTTATTGAAGCGCACAAATGCAATAAGACATGAGAATCGACACCGCCACTGTAGGCGACATAAACATGCCGGGGCTGTTTGTGTTGATCTAACGCAGATTCTATAATTTGCGATGACAGCATCACGACCTTTTGCTCTATGGGATATCGATATTTGCGAATTATTGTAACTAATCGCACAAATTAAAAGGCCGACAAAAGTCGGCCTCAAGACTATTAAGACTACTTAAACAAATTACTTAACAGCTTCCTCAGCAAAAACGCCAAAGCTCATAATTCTCTGATAGCGTTTTTCCACCACTTCTTCTATTGATTGCTGCATCAACTCTTTCAAGTGCCGCACCAAGGCTTCCTTTAAATTTAATGCAATAGCCTGAAAATCTCTATGACAGCCGCCTAAAGGCTCTCTAACCACTTCATCAAGGAGTCCCTGTTCACGAATGCGGTCAGAAGTAATACCCATAGCCTCAGCCGCCAGCTGTGTTTTATCCGGGCTTTTCCAAAGAATTGACGCACAACCTTCTGGCGAAATAACTGAATACGTGCTGTATTCCAGCATAATTAACCGGTCCCCCACGCCAATTGCCAAAGCGCCACCGGAACCGCCTTCACCGATAATAGTGCAGATAATCGGCGTTTCCAGCCTAGCCATTTCAAACAGGTTTCTCGCGATAGCTTCACTCTGACCGCGCTCTTCCGCGCCGATGCCCGGATAAGCTCCTGGCGTATCGATTAAGCAAATAATAGGGATTTTAAAACGCTCCGCCATCTTCATGATGCGCAAAGCCTTACGATAACCTTCAGGACGCGGCATACCGAAGTTTCGATAAATTTTTTCCTTGGTATCACGTCCCTTTTGATGACCTATCACCATAATCGGCTGCCCCTCAAGGCGTGCCAATCCACAAACAATCGCAGGATCATCCGCATAAGTGCGGTCACCATGCAACTCATGGAAATCGGTAAACATGTGTTCAATATAATCCAGCGTGTAAGGGCGCCCCGGATGTCTGGATAACTGAGAAATCTGCCAGTCAGAAAGATCAGTAAAAATCGTTTCCGTCAGCGATTGATTCCTGTCTTCCAGCTCCTTAAGCGCAGCTGAAATATTAATCTTGTTATCAAACTCCACATTGCGGAGTTCTTCAATTTTCGCTTCTAACTCAGCGATCGGTTGTTCAAAATCGAGAAATTTTAGATCCATGTAGACTTAATCAGATGAATTATTACAGTAGTGAGTAATTTTATAGAAAATCAACAATTAATTCTAAATAAATCGCTGGCTATTTTACTCATGTTTTTGTTTATTTGAGACCAAGCGCTCAATCCGTAGAAAGATTAAGCTTAAGAATTCTTATCCAATTCTTTCAGATACTTTAATTTTTCCTTAATTTTAATCTCCAGACCTCTTTCTACCGGCTGGTAATATTTCGCTCCAACCAACTCATTGGGAAAATAATTTTCCCCGGCTGCGTAGGCCTCCGGTTCATTATGGGCATAACGGTATGCTTTACCATAATCCAGTGATTTCATTAGCTTGGTCGGCGCATTTCTTAAATGCACCGGCACGCCCAAACTGCCGCTTTGTTTGGCATCAGCCATTGCAGCGTTGTAAGCCATGTAAACTGCGTTACTCTTAGGTGCACAGGCCAAATAAACGACTGCCTGCGCCAATGCCAGTTCGCCTTCAGGGCTACCTAATCGTTCCTGGGCTTCCCAGGCATTAATGCAGATTTGCAAGGCTCTTGGGTCGGCATTGCCTATGTCTTCTGAAGCAATCCTGACGATACGCCTGGCTAAATAGGATAGGTCACAGCCTGCATCCATCATCCGGCACAGCCAGTAGAGTGATGCATCGGGCGAACTGCCCCGAACTGATTTATGCAGCGCTGAAATCTGGTTATAAAACTCTTCCCCCTGATTATCAAAGCGCCGTACCCCGCCAGTAAGCACTTCTCTGGCAATCAGCTCATCAATAACCCGACGCCCCTTCGCTGCAGCAAGTTCTACGGCAATTTCCAGCAAATTCAGTAACCTTCTAGCATCACCATCAGCAGCCTGGGCGAATTGCTGTTTAATGTTATCAGCCATTTCGATAGCCAGACTACCCAGTCCACGCTCCTGATCGGTTAATGCTTTGTCTATTACTGTCAGTAAATCTTCAGAAGTCAATGCGTTAAGCACATAGACCCGCGCCCGCGACAATAATGCGTTATTGAGTGCAAAAGATGGGTTTTCGGTGGTTGCGCCGACAAAGTAAACCGTGCCGTCTTCCACATGCGGCAGGAAAGCATCCTGTTGTGATTTATTAAACCGATGTACTTCATCGACGAATAAAATGGTACGCCGGTGCTGTTCCAACTGGATTTTTTTGGCTTCGCTAACCGCTGCCCTGATTTCCTTAACACCGGACAACACCGCCGATATCGGCATGAATTCCGCATCCGAGTGCTGAGCAATGAGTCGCGCCAGTGTTGTCTTCCCTGTGCCTGGCGGCCCCCAGAAAATCATGGAATGCAGGCGCCCTGAAGCAATGGCCTCATACAGCGGCTTGCCGGGTTTCAGGATATGTTGTTGCCCTACATAATCCTCCAGCAACCTTGGCCGCATCCTGTCGGCCAACGGTTTGGTCAAGTCATCAAACACGCCAGTGACTCAAATCGTGATGACTAATCAGAAAAAACATCAACACCCTTGGGCGCGTTAAACTGGAATAAGGTCTGTTTTATGGGGGGATTCAGTATAACGTTGGAAAAATAAATACGCGTTAGTTGACCAAAATTATCACTTAACTCCATTCCAGCCAGCGATCCATTACTCAGGCCTATCAGGATATATTTAAAACTGCTTTCCTGATTTTTAGGCAATAATTTTACCCATTGTAAATCGTCATCTACACCCTGATCTTTCATGATGAAATTATCTTCCAATGATATATCACCACTTAGCAATAATGCCGGCGTTGAACCCAGTGACTCATCCAGCTTTTTAATGGTGACCTGTTCCAGGTCCGTATCATAAAACCAGACCTTTCCTGAATTGGCCACAATCTGCTGTTGAAAGGGTTTCAGGTAATCCCAGCGGAATTTTCCTGGTCGCTGCAGATAAAAAACACCATAACTGGTTTGAACAGGATTGCCGGCCTCATTAATCAACACTTGTTTGAAGTCAGCCGTGAGTGACTTTGACTCCTTTAAAAAGGCTTTCAACTGTTTAACAGGTTTATCTTCTGCACTTGTACTATCAACAGCATAACTTGCACTATTAAAAAATAATACAGCCATCAAACTAGCGAAAATTGTAACTTTACTCATAAATGCTCTTTTTAATTATTCGGTAACAAATCATTAATCCACGATTCAACTGGATTAACGGGAGAGTCCATGCATGGCGAAGATTCAACCGGCGCTGAACCGGAAATATAAGGGTACTGCTTCGCACCTTCACAATCTTCATTGGCTAATAAGCCATTAACCGGATCAACCCAGGCCATTTTAATATTGTCTGGTGGAATCAGATTTACCGGTTGGTTTGAGATTTTCCTCATTAACGATGTCCATACTTGCAAGGCACCGCTTGCACCAGTTAAACCAGCCGGTTTGTTATCATCCCGACCAATCCAGACAACAGATAAATAATCACCGGTGTAACCGGCAAACCAACTGTCTTTTGAATCATTTGTAGTACCTGTTTTACCAACCAAACCATAGTCACTTGGGAAAGATGCATACGCCGAACTTCCGGTGCCTTTATGCATAACCTCCTGCAATATGGTATTAACAATATAAGTTGCCGAAGGATCCACCGCCTGTTTAACGGTAAACGGATAACTTTGTAAGCGTGCACCATCGGCGGCGACCACTGCCCTAATACCTCTTATTGGCGTTGAAAACCCATCACCGGCCAGTGTTTGGTACATTTGGGTCACTTCCATCGGTGTCAATTGCGCTGCTCCCAGCAAGAACGACGGAAACAGATCAACCGGTCTGGTAACACCCATGCTTCTTAATGTTTTAACCGTTCTGGCTACGCCGATATCCATACCTACCCGAACAGTAGCTAAATTGTAAGAATGCGCCAATGCCGTATGCAGTCCGACAGTCCCATGCTCTTTGTGATCATAGTTTTTGGGACTCCAGTCATTGCCATTCGGGCCTTTTACCAAAATAGCAGTATCGCTTACCGGCGTGGTAATAGTGTATCGCTTTGGATACTCCAGCGCTGTCAA
>JBAZTN010000003.1:0-44132 GCA_041661895.1 Methylobacter sp.
ATCCTGACCCAGACTTTCCACTGAACCTCTAAGATCAAAGCGCATCGGGTCTTTTAAAGTTACGCCCTGCGCCATCAGTAAATTGGCTTGCTCTTGTTGATAGACCCGTTCCAAATGACTGAGCTGAATACGATCATTAACGCCCAAAACTTCATCAACGGTTTCCGGCTGATTGGTTATTATAGTCACTTGGTCTGCAACGGCCATTTCAATAATATCCGTCAAATAATATTCACCCTGGGCATTGTTATTACTTAACTTACCCAGCCATTTCTTTAGTTTGTCGCCTTGCACCGCCATGATGCCGGTATTGACCTCATTAAACAGTTTCTCGCTTTGGGTAGCGTCTTTATCTTCGACAATTTTTGTAACCTTGCCTGCTGCATTTCTGACTATCCTTCCATAGCCAGTCGGGTTTTCAAGATTTACTGTCAATAGCGCAAGAGACTGCTGGTTCACATTTGAGATTAACGACTTTACTGTTGACAATTTCAACAACGGCACATCACCGTAAAGTATTAAAACGGTATCGGCATCCTGTAGTTGATCACTGACCTGTTGCACCGCATGACCCGTGCCTAACTGTTGTTCTTGTTCTATCCAGTCGGCATCCAGATCCTTTAACGTTTCCCTTACCAGCTCTGCGCCATGACCATAAACAATCTTGATACTGTTATTTTCCAATTGGCTGCTCATATCATAAACATGCTGTAGCAGCGGTCTATTGGCAATTCTATGCAAGATCTTCGGTATGTTGGAACGCATACGCGTTCCTTTGCCTGCTGCAAGAATGATAGTCTTAATTTTCATGTATATATTCCTTTAAATAAAAAACCGGATAACGGTTATGCTATAGGGCTTTCAGACAGGTATAACCCATATTAATTTATCCGGCGCGCTTTCTAAGCCTATCTAATGTTCTTAATGTCATTATAACTTCAAGCGGTTGTGCCTGAAACTATGGCGTACGGAATTATAGCCATAACCCATTTGTTAAAATAAAAAAAAACCCGATAACGTGAACACGTTAACGGGTTTTTGATAGGCCTAAGCCATATTACTTTTATTCGCCACGCTTTCTAAGTCTGTCTAATGTTCTCAATTGCATCATGGCTTCAAGCAATTGCGCCTGAGCTGTTGCGTACTCGATTTTACTAGACTTATCGGCCAAGGCTTCTTCCGCTCTGGCTTTAGCTTCCAGTGCGGCTGCTTCATCAATGTCTTTCGCTCTAATAGCAGTATCGGCCAAAATGGTAACCAGATGAGGCTGTACTTCTAACATGCCTCCCGATATATAGAACGGATAACTTTCCTTATCACTCACTTTAACCCTAACTTCGCCGGGTTTAAGTCTTGATATTAATGGAGCATGACGGGGTGAAATACCCACTTCGCCAAGTTCAGCTGGAGCAAATACCATTTCCGCCAATCCGGAAAATATTTCCTTTTCTGCACTTACGATATCTACATGTACGGTCATGGTCATTTTGTTACCTATAAGTTATGTAACTTATTTCATTCCTTTTGCTTTCTCAAGCGCTTCATCAATGGTACCTACCATGTAAAAAGCCTGCTCAGGAATAGCGTCGTAATCACCAGCGATAATACCTTTAAATCCGGCAATGGTATCTTTTAGTGAAACGTATTTACCAGGAGAACCGGTAAAAACTTCAGCAACGAAGAAAGGTTGAGACAAGAACCGTTGCATTTTACGTGCTCTTGATACGGTCAATTTATCTTCTTCAGATAATTCATCCATACCCAAAATCGCAATAATGTCGCGTAATTCTTTATACCGTTGCAGGATACCCTGAACTTTACGAGCAACATCATAATGCTCCTGTCCAATGACCAATGGATCCAACTGACGGCTTGTAGAATCCAGCGGATCAATCGCAGGATAGATACCTAACTCGGCAATTTGACGAGACAATACAACAGTCGCATCCAAATGAGCAAAGGTTGTTGCTGGTGATGGATCGGTCAAGTCATCCGCTGGTACATAAACCGCTTGGATAGAGGTAATAGAACCCGTTTTAGTTGAGGTAATACGCTCCTGCAGTACACCCATTTCTTCAGCAAGTGTAGGCTGATAGCCCACCGCAGAAGGCATACGGCCTAACAACGCAGATACTTCAGTACCCGCCAATGTATAACGATAGATGTTATCAACGAAGAACAGAACGTCACGGCCTTCATCACGGAAGTATTCCGCCATAGTCAAACCAGTCAACGCAACGCGCAATCTGTTTCCTGGTGGCTCATTCATCTGACCATAAACCAACGATACTTTGTCGATTACGTTTGAATCGGTCATTTCGTGATAGAAGTCGTTCCCTTCACGAGTACGCTCACCAACACCGGCGAATACTGAATAACCACTGTGCTCAATCGCGATATTACGAATCAGCTCCATCATGTTTACGGTTTTACCAACGCCGGCACCACCAAACAAACCAACTTTACCACCCTTGGTAAATGGGCAGACTAGGTCGATAACCTTGATACCTGTTTCCAGCAATTCGTTTGCAGCTGCTTGATCAGCGTAACTTGGAGCTTCACGATGGATACCCCATTTTACTTTTTCGCCGATAGGGCCTTTTTCATCGATGGGTTGACCCAGAACGTTCATAATACGGCCTAATGTTTCCTTACCAACCGGAACTGCAATAGGTGCATTTGTATTATTAACAGTCAGGCCTCTGCTTAAGCCATCAGTAGTACCCATCGCAATGGTTCTGACTACGCCGTCACCTAATTGCTGTTGTACTTCCAATACAAGGTCTCTGCCTTCTACGTTTAATGCATCATAAACTTTTGGTAGGTCTTCACGTGTAAACTCCACGTCAACGACCGCACCAATAATCTGAACGATTTTACCCGAACTCATTGTTTCGTCCTCTAAAATATTAATTCGTTTTGCTTGGGCTTAAACAGCAGCGGCGCCGGCAACAATTTCTGAAATTTCCTGAGTGATAGCGGCCTGTCTTGCTTTGTTGTAGACCAACTGTAACTCGCCAATAAGATTTCCGGCATTATCCGAAGCACTTTTCATTGCCACCATTCTGGCCGCCTGTTCACAGGCATTGTTTTCAACCAGACCCTGGTAGACTATGGATTCCACATAACGAGTCAGTAAATGATCCAGAACTTCTTTGGCATCAGGCTCATAAATGTAATCCCAATGATTGCCAAGCTTTTCGTCAAGCTCACCGGCTATTACAGGAAGCAACTTTTCAATGGTAGGCTTCTGAGTCATAGTATTAACGAATTCATTGCTTATTACATACAATTCATCAATCTTACCTTGGTCATAAGCGTCTAACATGATTTTAATGATGCCGACTATTTCCTGCAGGTGTGGAGCGTCACCCAATTTAGAAACCTGACCAACCAAATTCGTTGCTTTCAAATTTCCAAAAAAACCAGCGGCTTTTGAACCGATAGTGCAAACGTCTACATCAATATTTGCTTTGTCCCATTGCATTAATTGTGTCAGTGTTCTTCTGAATAAATTTGAATTCAGTCCACCGCACAGGCCCCTGTCGGAGCTTACAACAATGATCCCAACCCGTTTAACTTCACGTTCAACGAGAAAAGGGTGTTTATACTCTGGATTTGCATGAGCCAAATGCTTAATGATCTGACCGATTTTTTTAGAGTATGGACGCGTTGCCTGCATTCTGTCTTTTGTTTTACGCATTTTACTCGCAGCAACCATCTCCATTGCGCGAGTGATCTTTTGAGTATTTTTAATACTCCCGATCTTTGTGCGTATTTCTTTGCCAACAGCCATTTGAAGACCCTTTTACCAGCTATGAGTTTTGATGAAAGTCTGAATGGCTTTCAACATACCATTCTTTATTTCATCACTAAAATCGCCAGTTGCATTAATGTTGTCCATTAATTGAGAGTGCTCTGACTTCATGTAAGACTGTAAGGCAGCTTCAAAATCAAGTACTTTGTTAACTTCTATGTTATCAAGGAAACCTTCATTAGCAGCAAACAGTGAAACCGCCATTTGCGCTACCGACATTGGTGAATACTGGTTTTGCTTCATCAATTCAGTAACACGTTGACCGCGTTCAATCTGCTTACGTGTGCTTTCATCCAAATCCGACGCGAACTGAGCGAAAGCCGCTAACTCACGATATTGAGCCAAATCAAGACGTGTACCACCGCCCAGTTTCTTGATAATTTTAGTCTGCGCAGCACCACCCACACGAGATACAGATAAACCTGCATTCACCGCCGGACGGATACCCGAGTTAAACAAATCACTTTCCAGGAAGATCTGACCATCGGTAATTGAAATTACGTTGGTCGGTACGAAAGCTGATACGTCGCCACCTTGAGTTTCAATAATTGGCAATGCAGTTAATGAACCTGTTTTACCTTTTACTTTGCCGCCGGTTAATTTCTCAACTTCATCTGCGTTAATCCGTGACGCTCTTTCCAGCAAACGGGAATGCAAATAGAACACGTCACCTGGGTACGCTTCACGACCTGGCGGACGACGAAGCAACAGAGAAACCTGACGATAAGCCCATGCCTGTTTAGTCAAATCATCATAAATGATCAGAGCATCTTCACCACGGTCCCTAAAAAACTCACCCATCGAGCAACCTGTGTAAGGTGCGATAAATTGTAACGCTGCAGATTCTGAAGCTGAAGCCGCGACAATAATAGTGTGAGCCATTGCACCATGCTCTTCCAGCTTGCGTACTACGTTAGCAATGGAGGACCGTTTTTGGCCGATAGCAACATAGATACATTTAATGCCTGTACCTTTTTGATTAATGATGGCATCAATCGCGATTGCTGTTTTACCGGTTTGTCTATCGCCAATAATCAATTCCCGTTGGCCGCGACCAACAGGAATCATCGCATCAATTGATTTCAAACCAAGTTGCACAGGCTCATCAACTGATTGACGTGCAATTACACCGGGTGCAATTTTTTCAATCGGGGCTGTTTCGGTGGTATCAATCGCACCTTTGCCGTCGATAGGATTACCCAGCGCATCTACGACACGACCCAGCAATGCTTCGCCAACAGGTACTTCAAGAATTTTTCCGGTACATTTTACAGTATCGCCTTCAGAGATGTGCTGGTATGAACCTAATACCACCACACCAACAGAATCTCTTTCAAGGTTTAACGCCATTCCAAAGGTATTACCCGGGAATTCAAGCATTTCACCCTGCATAGCTTCAGAAAGACCATGTACTCTTACAATACCATCAGTCACACTGACTACGGTACCTTCTGTATGGGCTTCAGCGCTCAGGTCGAAGTTTTCGATCTTCTTTTTAATCAGATCACTTATTTCAGATGGATTTAATTGCATGTTCTGTTTCTCACTCTAGATTTAGAGCCTTTTTGCTAATTGTTGAAGCTGGCCTCTAATTGATCCGTCAATCACTCTGTCGCCTGCACGTACCAGAACGCCACCAATTAATGATTTATCCACGGTCACATTCATATGAACTTTTTTGCTTAACTTCTTTTCCAGTGCTGAAGTAAAACTTTGCTTCTCTTCTTTAGAGAAAGCATAAGCAGTTGTTACTTCAACATCGACATAACCTTCACTTTCTGCTTTGTATTCTTCGAATATCTTCGAAATAGCAGAAGCCAAGGTCAACCGATTGTTTTGAACAAGCAATTTCAGAAAATTTGCACCTTCTTCATCAACTTGTCCCTGGCAGATATCAAGCATCAATGCTGACAACCTCTCGTTACTTACTTTGGGGTTATCTACTAAGACAGAAATTTCTTCATCACTTAGGACAGCCGACATAAACGCCAAACTCTTAGACCACTTTTCAGTAGAATCAGTTTCTTTGGCCCTTTTAAACACTGCCGACGCGTAAGGCCTTGCCAATGTTGCCAGTTCGCTCATTATGCTTAACCTAGTTGATTAGAGACTTTGCTTACGATGTCTTGGTGCTTTGCTTTATCGATTTCTGCACTCAAAATCTGTTCTGCTGCACGCAAGGCCAAAGCTGCCACTTCTTTACGCAAACCTTCTATAGCCTGCTGTTTTTCTTGCTCAATTTGCGCCTTTGCCGCGAGAATTAAACGATCACCTTCTTTTTTGGCGATGTCTTTTGATTCTTCAACAATTTCATTGGCACGTTTCTGAGCTAAATTCACAATCTCTGAAGATTGTTCTTTGGCTTCTTTTAAAACACCTTTGGCTTTTTTCTCAGCCAAATGCATTTCTTCCTGACCTCTTTCAGCCGCAGCCAAACCATCAGAAATTTTCTTTTTACGTTCTTCTAAAGAGTCAAATAAAGGAGGCCAGATGTACTTCATGGTAAACCATACCAGAAGTGCAAATGTAATCATTTGCCCAATCAGAGTAGCATTGATACTCACGATGCGTTCCTCTTGTTGCTATTAAAGTTAGACAGCTTGATTAGACCGCAGCCGCCGCTTGTACAGCAGACAGGAATGGGTTTGCGAAAGTAAAGAAAAGAGCCAAACCAACACCGATCATTGTTACCGCATCTAACAGACCAGCAACAACAAACATTTTCACTTGCAGCATAGGAACCATTTCTGGTTGACGAGCCGCGCCTTCCAGGAATTTTCCACCCAACAGACCGAAGCCTATCGCTGTTCCTAAAGCACCCAGACCTAGAACCAGACCCACCGCGATAGCAGTCATGCCTTGTACATCAGCAATTAATTTTGCAATTTCCATGAAACCTCCAAAGGTATTGTTAAGTTATAAAAAACGGTTAAAAAATTAATGATCTTCGTGTGCCATACCCAGGTAAACAATGGTTAATACCATGAATATGAATGCTTGAAGGGTAATAATTAAAATATGGAAGATCGCCCAAGGAAAGCTCAGCGCGGGCTGAATATACCAAGGTAATAATGCAATCAAAATAAAAATCAATTCACCAGCATACAGATTTCCGAATAAACGAAGTGCCAATGAAATTGGTTTTGCAATTTCTTCTACTAATTTTAATAGCAGATTGAATGGTAACAACCAAGGGCCAAACGGCTGAAACATCAACTCTTTAGCAAAGCCCCATGGGCCTTTTATTTTGATACTATAAAAAATAATCAAACAGAAAACTGATATGGACATTGCGAATGTCGCATTTAAATCTGTACTTGGAACGACTCGCAGATACTCAATACCCATGACTGAACCGATTAACGGCAATATATCAACCGGGAATAAATCCATGAAGTTCCACATGAACACCCAGCAAAAGATGGTCAGTGCCAGAGGAGCAATTAATTCATTTTTACCGTGAAAACTATCTTTAACCTGGTTATCGACAAATTCAATCAGCATTTCTGCAAAATTTTGTACTAGTCCTGGAACGCCTGCTGTAGCTTTTTCTGCTGCTCTCTTAAAAAACCAGACAAACAGGCCACCCAATATCGCTGAAAAAAACAACGTATCCAGATTCAATGCCCAGAAACCCTCGCCCACGGTTAGCGGAGTTAAATGGTGAATAATATAACCGGTTGCACCTTCGGCGGCATGAACTTCGGTAGCCATCGTTCCTCTCTAAATATTAGTAGTGTCAGCGCATCAACAGCGCAAACCAAAAAACCGATAATGCTGCTACGTATACTGCTAGCAGCGGTAATATTTCTATGTTTGGAAGTTGAAAAATCATAAAGAACAGCACAGCCGTTAACAATAGCTTGCCTGATTCCCCAGCATAAAAAGATCTTACTATCTTTCTTGCTTCCTGCCCTGCAGATTTATGTACCCGCAATGCAAAATACAGATTTGGAATAAATGCCGACGCTCCACCTAAGGCTGCCGATAGGGCTCCAGACCGACCCCATGTAAGGGCAAATCCCGCCGTCATTATTATTATTACCAGAACTTGATAACTAATGATTTTACTGACAGTAGAGCGCTTTCTATCTGCCACAACCAACTCCATACTCAATAGCCAGTGGATTATATCTAGCGACCTTCATTAAATCAAGGAAGATTAAAATCAATGCACAAGTTTTATTGCTATCCATTTACCTGCGTTTTCTCATCAGGCTATTTTATTTGTCCGAGGATCCCATCCAGCTCTTCTAAGCTGGTATAGGTAATCACCAGTTTTCCGGCGCCATTTTCTTTGTGCTCTATTAATACTTTTGCACCTAATTTTGCCGATAAATCCTCCTGCAAACGCAAGGTATCTTTATCTATTACTCTTAATTTTTGTATTTTCGGCTCCGCCTGACTCTCTTTAACCAAGCGCTCAGCAGCTCTTACCGTTAGGCCTTCCTTGACAATCTTATTGGCCGCAGCCACCTGTTTAGGCCCGTCTAGCGACAACAACGCTCTCGCATGCCCCATTTCCAGTTGCCCGCTGATCAATAACTTCTTCACTTCTGGGTGCAAATCTATCAATCTCAATAAATTTGTAACCGTGGCTCTGGACTTGCCAACCGCATCTGCAACTTGCTGATGGGTCATCTCAAACTCTTCCAGTAACCTTCTTAACGCTTCCGCTTCTTCCAAAGGATTCAGGTCTTCCCTTTGAATGTTTTCAATCAGTGCAACCGCCATTGCCGAGCGGTCATCAATTTCTTTAATGACTACCGGTACCTGCTGCAACCCTGCCAATTGTGATGCGCGCCATCGGCGCTCACCCGCGATAATTTCGTATTTTTCCAGGCCGATTTTTCGCACCACTATAGGCTGTATCACCCCTTGCGCTTTAATGGAATCAGCCAGTTCCTGTAATTTTTCTGGATTGATATCTTTTCTCGGCTGATACTTGCCCCGCTGCATATACTCAATTGGTAGGGTGTGTAGCTGATGCTCTTCTTCCTGGTCAGAACCATTTGAAATATTGCCTAATAAAGCATCTAGCCCTCGATTTAATCCTCGTTTTTTCACAACCATAATCTTCAATTTTTCTCTCTAATCATTTCACCCACCAATGCAACCCGGCCAATGCCTCTTGCACTGATTTATGACAGATCTGCACGGACTATCGATTCAAACTCTTCAATCAATTTTCTTAAAGCCTCCGCTTCCTCCTGCAGAATAAGATGTTCTCTTTGAATATTTTTAAATAACGCAACCACCATTGCCATTCGGCCATCCACTTCCTCTGCGACGACTCCAACTCCTGACCTGACCTCCATGGATGGAGGAAATGCTGCAAGACTATCGGGAACAGTCTCGGTCATACAGTCTTCAGAAGCCACAGGCATAGATTGTATTCCATCCTGACCCACATCTTTAGCGGGCTGATATTCACCCGATTGCATAGCTTGCGACTGATGTTTTTCCTCTTTAGCAGAAACATCAGCTAACAAGGCTTCAAGCCCCCGACCTAATCCACGCTTTTTTAAAGTCATGTGCTGTGTTTTTCTTTTCTGATCATTTCGCCCGCCAAAGTAATATAGGCCAAAGCCCCCCGCGAGGATTTATCGTAGCTCAGAACCGGTAAACCATGACTCGGAGCTTCCGCCAAACGAATGTTTCTTGGAACACAGGTTCGAAACACCTTATCACCGAAATATCGAATCAATTGCTCCGATACATCTTTTGTCAGGCGATTCCTGTCGTCATACATGGTTCGCAGGATACCTTCCAAATGCAGCTCTGGATTAACGCTATCCTGAATATTTTTCAATGTACTCATTAATGCGGATAACCCTTCAAGCGCATAGTACTCGCATTGCATCGGTATCAACAGGCTGTTAGCTGCTACCATCGCATTTAAAGTCAGCATATTCAACGAAGGTGGACAATCGATCAAAATAAAATCATACTCCGATTTTATCGGGATCAAGGCATCGGCCAGCCGCCTTTCCTTATGATCTGCATGCATCAATTCCACTTCAGCCGCAGTCAGGTCGGAATTGCCTGGAATCACCGAAAAACCGATCTCAGGAAGTTTAATGACCGTTTCTGACGCCGGCACTTCTTCCATCAATAAATCGTAGCTGGAATATTTAACTTCCTGCTTATCAATGCCGCAGCCCATCGCCGCATTACCCTGCGGATCAAGATCTACCAGCAACACGCGCCGGTTAGCCGCCGCCAGTGAAGCCGCCAGATTAACACTGGTTGTCGTTTTTCCTACGCCGCCTTTTTGATTGGTTATGGCTATTACTTTTCCCACTAACTTACCTCAGCCTGTTCAGGCGATTGTATTCGTACCAAACATCTTTCAACATCAACCCCCGGAACGCTAACCGATATGACAGATTTTTTTGCTGTGATTTCTGCCAGTTCTGCATCCAGATTCTGCCCTTTCATTGCCAGCAACACACCATCCCTGGCCAGCAAATGTGCAGTTAATTTCACTATATCGGGCAAGCTGGCAAACGCCCGGGTAAGAACTGCATCGTACACTTGTACAGGATGATAGTTTTCCACGCGACTATGCAGAACTTCTACGTTTTTAAGCTTTAATTCCAGGACGACCTGCTGCACAAACCGGGTTTTTTTGGCATTGCTGTCAAGCAAGGTAAAACCAACTTCAGGCAAACAGATCGCCAACGGAATACCTGGCAAACCTGCGCCGGTGCCAATATCGATGACCCGCTTGCCTTCAATATGGGGGACAATCGCCAAGCTGTCCAGTATATGCAGTTTCGCCATATCTTCCCGGTCACGTATCGCGGTTAGATTATAGGCTTTATTCCATTTTTCAATTAGCTTTATAAAGCTCAGCAACTGATCAACTTGTTCACTAGTTACATTTAAATTTAACGCGGCTATCCCGGAGACCAGGATTTTTCGACAGTCTTCCATCAGGCGCTTTTCTTCTTTAGATAAACCAGCAACAGGGAAATAGCAGCTGGTGTAATGCCGGGGATTCGCGATGCTTGTCCCAAGGTTTCCGGCCTCTGTTTTTTAAGCTTTTCGCTCACTTCATTGGAAAGGCCGGGGACACCATTATAATCAATGATCTCAGGAAGGCGCAGATGATCATAACGCAAAGCCTTGTCTATCTCGGTTTGCTGCCTGTCTATATAACCTGCGTATTTGGCCTGAATTTCAACCTGCTCAGCAACCAACGGATCTATGCCTTCGGCATCATCCATAAATGACAACAGCTGATTTATATCCACTTCCGGACGACGCAGCAAATCCATCAAATTGGCTTCCCGCAATAACGGCTTGCCCCAATATTGCTCGACCTGACCCGCCTCTTCTGTTTCCGTTCTGACCCATTTCTTTTTCAGGCCGCCCTGCAATTGGGAGATGGCGGCCCGTTTAGTCTCGAAAGCCTGCCAACGTGCATCATTAACCAAGCCCAATTCCCGGCCTTTTTCGGTCAGGCGCAAATCGGCGTTATCTTCTCTTAACAGTAATCTGTATTCTGCACGACTGGTGAACATGCGATACGGCTCTTGAGTGCCGCAAGTAATCAGGTCGTCAATCATCACGCCGATATAAGCCTCGTCGCGTCCCGGACACCAGCTGTCCAGCCCCTGAACCAAACGCGCGGCATTAAGCCCCGCAATTAGACCTTGAGCGGCCGCTTCCTCATAACCGGTCGTGCCATTGACTTGCCCGGCAAAAAACAGCGCGTCCATGTGCTTGGTTTCCAGCGATGACTTCAAATCCCGGGGATCAAAAAAATCATATTCAATGGCATAACCGGGGCGCACAATTTCGGCGTTCTCAAAACCCAGCATCGAGCGCACGAACTCATACTGCACATCGAACGGCAGGCTGGTCGATATGCCGTTGGGATAAATCTCATTGGTATTCAGGCCTTCCGGCTCGACAAAAATCTGGTGCGAATCCCGGTCGGCAAAGCGTACGATTTTATCCTCAATCGACGGACAATAACGCGGACCGATGCCTTCGATAATCCCCGAATACAACGGTGAGCGGTCCAGGCCGGAGCGGATAATATCGTGGGTTTTATTATTGGTGCGGGTTATATGACACGGAATTTGCCTCGGATGATGCTCGCGCTTGCCGATAAACGAGAATACCGGGACCGGATCATCACCGTGTTGCTCTTCCAGCTTGCTGAAATCAATCGTCCGGCCGTCGATACGCGGCGGCGTGCCGGTTTTTAAACGATCGATCCTAAACGGCAGTTCCCTTAACCTGTCGGCCAAAGCAATAGAGGCTGCATCGCCCGCACGGCCACCACTGTAGTTTTCCAGACCTATATGTATCTTGCCGCCTAAAAAAGTGCCTGTAGTCAAGACCACGGCTCTTGCCGTAAAACTCAAGCCCATTTGCGTTTTAACGCCAGCAACCCTACCGCCCTCAACAATTAGATCAGAAACGGTTTGCTGAAATAAAGCCAGATTAGGCTGATTTTCCAGTGTACTTCTTACCGCCTGCTTATAGAGCTGACGATCTGCCTGAGCGCGGGTCGCCCGAACTGCCGGGCCCTTGCTGGCATTCAGTGTACGAAACTGAATGCCGCCATGATCGATGGCCTGAGCCATCACCCCGCCTAACGCATCAACCTCTTTAACAAGATGTCCTTTGCCTATCCCGCCAATGGCAGGATTACAGCTCATTTGGCCGAGGGTATCGATATTTTGCGTCAACAACAATGTGTTCGCGCCACACCTGGCCGATGCCAGCGCTGCTTCTGTGCCCGCATGACCGCCACCAACCACAATGACATCAAAGTCTTTTCTAAATTTCACTAGCGCTATGTACTCTTAAAAAATGGTATGCTGATATCGTGTGAAATCACACAAACTTGCCTATTATAAGAGATAAATGATGAAAAAACGTAGAAATCCGAAAGGAACAGTTTGTGTTCCTATCCAAAACCCGGTCGCGAAGTACGCGCACCTGTTTAATAAAGCTCAAACTTTTTGCGATAAAAGCAAATACAGCCGTAAAACAAAACACTCCAATCAGGGGGTTTCTCCAATAGCTCTAATTAGTGATATTGGAAAAACCCCTTTCTTTTATTTCAGCAGCCCGCTTGGCTGGCGCATTTAATACACATACAAGAATAAGGTATCGCCTTCAACCGTTCTTCCCTGATAGGTTCTCCGCAAACCTGACAAATACCGTATTCGCCGTTGTCTATTCTGGCGATAGCCTGTTTAACCAGCTCTATTTCCGTTCTGGCCGCATTACCCAGATTATCCAGAACTTCATCGTTCTCCGCTTGTACTGCCTGCTCCTCAAAATCCTTCTCTAAAGGCTCTTTCGAATGCTTAACATCATCAGTAATTTTAGTCAGACGATCATTAAGTTCTTCCAGCATTTCAATCAAATTACTGCGTACTTCTTCGTACTCTTTCATAACCAACCCTGCTCTTTTTATTTTTTGAGTGCTACTGAATCCAGTAACTCGCTTTATACACGGACGACTCAGTCGCCCATATCACAATTTTTTTGATCCTTCATGGATGCACAACAATCCTTTTAATATCAATTATTCAACTTTTTCCACATCGAAAACGGTTCCGCGTATAGCGGTGACTTTCACCCTGGTTTTAATATCACAATCTTCTCCATGAACCTTCCAGATGGAATCATCTACTTTTATTTTCCCCTCACCATTTTCTATAGGTTTGTACAAGCTAAAGACTCTGCCGATATATTGAGAGCCTCGTTTATTCAACAAGGGGTGATCTGATTCTGTGGGGTGTTTTTTGTCATAAAACTTCCAGGCGATGATGGCAGCAACCGACAACACAGAAAAGACCAATACCTGCATATTCATGCTAGTTGCAGGTATAAGCAATACCATGCATCCAGTTATAAATCCCGATACAGCCATCCACAGAAAGAAAAAGCCTGGAGCCAGTAGCTCTATAACCAAAAGAATCAGAGCTAGTACCCACCAATACCAAAAAACAAATTCCAGTTCAGCCATAAGTTAACCTTTACTTGTGCCTCTAGTGCCCCGTGCGGGTATTTATGCCCGTGGTGGGACTTGAGGATTTTTGTTCATGGCTTCTTTTGCCAAGTCCGCAATTCCACCGATAGCCCCGATCACACTGGATGATTCCAGCGGCATAAAAATCAGCTTACTGTTTTCAGCAGACGCAATGCCCTTTAATGCCTCAATGTATTTTTGCGCCACAAAATAGTTAATGGCCTGTATATCGCCCTTGCTTATCGCTTCCGACACCATGTATGTCGCTTTTGCTTCAGCCTGAGCCAGACGTTCCCGTGCATCCGCATCCCGGTAGGAGGCTTCCTTGCGGCCTTCCGCTTCCAAAATAGCCGCCTGTTGCGCACCTTCTGCGCGTAAAATCTCAGACTGTCTCAAGCCTTCCGCTTCAAGGATAGATGCGCGTTTTAAACGCTCAGCTTTCATTTGTCTACCCATCGCCTCAACCAAATCTTTTGGCGGGGCAATATCCTTGATTTCAATCCGGGTTACCTTGATTCCCCAGGGCGTTGTTGCGTCATCTACAACGGCAAGCAGTCTCGCATTAATGTCATCCCGCCGCGACAACAATTCATCCAGATCCATCGATCCCATGACAGTACGAATATTGGTCATCACCAGATTGAGAACGGCCCAATCCAACTTACTGACTTCATAAGCAGCTTTGGCGGCATCCATCACCTGGAAAAAAATCACCCCATCTACCGTCACCATGGCATTATCTTTGGTAATGACTTCCTGCGACGGCACATCCATTACCTGCTCCATCATGACCATCTTGGTGCCAATACGATCAATAATCGGCAGGATAATGTTCAAACCGGGTGTGAGTGTATTGGTATATTTTCCAAACCGCTCGACCGTGTATTCCATGCCCTGAGGAACCGACTTGACACTCATAAACACCAGCAAAACAGCAAAAATAAATAACGCTAAAACAAATACGCCAAAGCCGCCCATAGAGCCTCCTGATTTTTGATATTAGAAAAGCGCGATAATTAGAGCTTTTATTAACACGGAATATATCATCCTTTAAATGGTTTAAGCTGCTTATACGTCTGACTTTACGGGTCACCTGAAAAAATCAACAGCAACAATAGAGACTTTAATAAAGCAAAACCGTTAAAATGATACCGAGGCATATTGCAAACCGCCGCTCACTTAATAATAATCTAAATGTTAGTTTAACGAGTAAATATAATGATAACTGCAGCTTTCCATATTGGAATATACACAATAGTTTTTTTCATTGTCGGAATGATTAAGCCTAAATGGGCGTTATTCTTTTTGAAAAAACCGGACAGATTTTTAATCCTTATTATATCGACCGTTTTTTTCATGATCTCCGCCACGCTATTTGGGGAAGGCAATCGGCAAAAACTAGAGGAAGCCAAACAGGTCACCACTCAAAGTCCAGCTCCGGTTTCTGCGCCAGTACCAGTACCCGAAACACCAGCTACCAAATAAAGCCCACTTAGTTACTGCGTTGGCCTTTAAACAAAAAATATATCGCATAAATAACCACATGAGCGAATTGGATATTTTAGGTTTAATAGCCACAGGTTTTTCCACATCGTCGTTCATACCGCAGATATGGCGCAGCTGGAGGACCCGTGATGTAAGCGGAATATCGCTGCCAACGTACGTTATTCTGACGATTGCCCTAACGCTATGGCTGCTTTATGGCATCCTCAAAAGCGATGCACCGCTGGTCATCGCCAATGCCATAATGATAATGCTCTCGGTCGCTATTGCAGCGATGAAAATCGCCTTTGAAAAAAGATAGCGCAATACTGCAGCTAATAGCGTCATCTAAGGCTTTGTAGCCTTAGATTTTTGAATGCTAAGGCCTTAATATTGCTTCCTCGCCAAGAACTGCCTATGCCATACATTCGTGAAGCCTGACCGGAACCCATGTAAATCAGGTAAGCCTACAGGGTGTAACCCGCCCTACGCCGCTAAACGTAAAAATATTCAGGTCAGTTTATTAATCTAAATACCCGCAACAAAACCTACAGATTCTATGCCTGCAATCGCACAACGCTCATCCTGATCTGACACGTCACCGCTGATACCTACTGCTCCGATGATGTTGTTTTTGGTATCACGAATCAGAACCCCGCCCGGAACCGGCATCACTTTCCCATCTGTCATGCCTATCAATGCATTCATAAAATCTGGTCGATGCACTGCCACACCTGCCAAATTTCTTGATGATACACCCATACTGACTGCGCCCCAGGCTTTTGCGGTTGCGATTTCCTGCCTGATCATGGTTGCGCCATCCTCTCTTTGCATGGCTTTTAAGTGGCCCGCTTCATCCAATACCACTACGGTCAACGGTGCCAAATTTAGTTTTCTAGCCTTGTTGATAGCTGTATTTACAATAAGGTTGGCTTTTTCTAATGTTAGTGTTTTCATCCGTCATTCTCTTCTTGTTGAAATCTTTATTTTAATAGCTGCAACAGATGCGGCCATATCTTATCCGTAATAATCGGCTGCGCGTCTGCATTGGGGTGTAATCCCTTCTGCTGCATCAACTCTTTAACCAGCGCGACATCTTCCAGAATGAAAGGCACATACGGAACGCCCAACTCCTTTGATATCTGTGAGTAAACGCTATAAAACATATCGGTATAGCGCTTGCCGTAATTGGGTGGAATTTTCATGCTCAGCAACAATACTTTTGCATCGGCTTTCTGTGCGCGTCGAATCATTTCGGCAAGATTGCTTTTTATCAGTGCAGGCGACAGACCGCGCAAACCATCATTGGCACCGAGTTCAATTATCACGATATTCGGTTTATGCAATTTTAAAACGTTATCTATACGGGCTAAACCACCGGCAGTGGTATCGCCGCTAATGCTTTCATTGCTGATAATACAGTCACTGTGTTTTTCATTCAGCTTTTTCTGCAATAATGCAACCCAACCCTCTGTGACTTCAATTCCGTAACTGGCACTGATACTATCTCCCAATACAACAATGGATTTGGCCGTAGCGGTCATCGACATTAGTGAAACAATCACGGCACATAAAAATCTGGTCATTATGCAAACTCAAGCAGAAACATTAAACAACATTATAATCACAAAAAGCTTATGCAAATCGGTTATGACTTCCGAGGGGACTTTGCATATCTTGTCATCCATAGATTTGATAATCAAATCCGGCGAGAGTATTGCCATAATCGGCGAATCCGGTTCAGGAAAATCCACACTGATAAGTTTGCTGGCAGGATTGGACACGCCGAGTTCCGGTACTATCAGCCTTAACGGGAAACTATTAACTGCGATGAACGAAGACGGCAGGGCGGCAATGCGCAATGAGCTGATAGGTTTTGTGTTTCAGGCTTTTCAACTGCTGCAAGGATTGACCGCGCTGGAAAATGTCATGCTGCCTCTGGAATTAAGCGGCGATAAAAACGCCAAGGCCTCAGCCGCTGCATTATTGGATAGGGTCGGCCTGTCTCACCGTTTATCGCATACACCCAAGCAGCTTTCAGGCGGCGAGCAGCAGCGCGTGGCTCTGGCCAGAGCCTTTGTCACCAAGCCCTCGATCCTTTTTGCCGATGAGCCGACCGGCAATCTGGACAGCAAAACCGGTGCGCATATTATTGATTTGCTATTCGAGCTTAATCAAGAAAACAACACCACGTTGATTCTGGTGACTCATGACCAAGTCCTGGCTGCTCGCTGCCAGCGTACCATTAAACTGGATGCAGGCAGCATAGTAACTAACTGATGTTAATTTTATGGACACACTTATGACACGTTTTAATCTGGCTCTACGGCTGTTATGGCGTGACAGCCGTTCCGGCGAGTTAACCATACTGGTACTGGCTTTGATTATTGCCGTCACCAGTTCAACCGCCGTATCGCTGTTTGCAGACCGTCTGCAGCGCACCATGACCACTCAGGCGGCGGAATTTCTGGCAGCGGATTTAGTGATCACAAGCCCGGCCACGATTCCTGCGGAATGGCTGGCCAAGGCAACGCAACTCAATCTGGCGCAGGCGCAAACGGTTGAGTTTTCCAGCGTATTGATGGAGCACGACGAACTTTTGCTGGCAGGCATTAAAGCCGTCAGTGCGCCCTACCCCTTGCGTGGTTTTTTAAAAACCACGGCCGCGGATTATCTGACCGAAACCGTCGAACATACCGGCCCGAAAGCTGGAACCGCCTGGGTTGAAAAACGCATTTTGTCGGCACTTAAACTCAACCTCGGCGATGCATTAACTGTCGGTGAGAAAAAACTCATTGTCAGCAACATCATCACTTATGAGCCTGACAGGCGAGGCGATTTTTACAGCTTTTCCCCCCGCGTCATGATCAATGCCGAAGATTTGCAGGCGACAGGCATTTTGCAGCCAGGCAGCCATGTGCATTATTTCTTCCAGTTCAGCGGTGACAGCAAAACGTTAACTGAATTCAATCACTGGCTCAAGCCGCAGTTGAACCCGTCCCAGCGCATCATGGATATTCATGAAGACCGCCCGGAGCTGGGTTCGGCGCTGGAGCGCGCGGAACGTTATCTGGGCTTATCCAGCATTATCGTTATCTTGATTTCCGGCGTGGCCATTGCGATGGCGACCCGGCGCTATACCGAACGGCATTTTAATGCCACTGCCATCCTGCGCTGTCTGGGCTGCAAACAGAATGAAATACTCTGGCTTTATGGCACCCAGTTTGTCGTTTTGGGTTTATTAGCCAGCTCTATAGGTTGCCTGTTGGGCTGGTTTGCGCAGGAAGCACTGTTCCATTTATTAAGATCGTTATTGCCCCAGAAAGTCGCCAACCCCGGTTTATTGGCGGTTTTTTTCGGTTTTATTATCGGCATGGCAATTCTGTTGGGTTTCGCGTTGCCACCGTTATTGCGCCTTAAAAAAGTTTCGCCTTTACGGGTATTGCGCCGCGAACTGGAGCCTTTGCCCAGCAGCGCATGGCTGATCTACGGCTTAGCAAGCGGCATTATCGGCGTATTGATCTGGCGCTATACCGATGACCTTAAAATGACGGCCACTATTACCGGTATCGGCTTGAGCACTATGCTGCTGCTCGGCTTGCTGGTTTATGGCCTACTAAGGGCAAGCCGAAAACTGTTGCCGCACATGAGCCTAACCTGGCGTTTTGGCTTGCAGGGCCTGTTAAGAAACAGCCGCGCCAGCGTCAGCCAAATACTGGCATTCAGCCTTACGCTGGTGGCTATGGTGCTCAGTTTTACCGTTCGCACCGACTTGATCGATAACTGGCAAAAGCAGTTACCCGATAATGCGCCCAATCATTTCGCGCTAAATATATTTCCCGATCAACAATCAGCTTTTCAACAGGAGCTGCAACAGCAACAAATCAACGGTAGCCAGTTTTACCCCGTGGTCAGAGGCCGTCTGGTAGAAATTAATAACACACCGGTGCAACAGGTGGTCAGCAAGGATTCGCAGGGTGAAAACGCCACGCATCGCGAGTTAAGTCTTACCTGGACCAAAAATTTGCCTGAAGACAATAAAATCACCGCCGGAAACTGGTGGCAGCATGACGAAACCGGGCTGGTTTCCGTTGAACAGAAGCTGGCCAAAAGCTTAAAAATCAAGCTGGGCGATCACTTAACCTTCACCGTAGGCAGTGAACAGGTTAAGGTTAAGGCTACGGTCTCCAGCATCCGCGAGCTTCGATGGGATACGATGAAACCGAACTTTTACATGATCTTCTCGCCCGGCACGCTGGAAGCTTTCCCCAGCACCTTTATCACCAGTTTTTATTTGCCTGAGTCGCAAAAAAACTTTTTAAACTCGCTGGTAAAAAAATATCCCAGCACCACCATTCTGGAAGTCGATTTAATTTTGCAGCAATTTAGAACCATTCTAACCCAACTGACCCAAGCCATAAACTACCTGCTTTATTGCGCGTTAATGGCGGGATTTACGGTATTGTTCGCCGCCGTTTACTCCACGTTGGATAATCGGATTTATGAAGGCGCTTTAATGAGAACACTGGGTGCTAACCGTTCATTTTTAAGAAAAACCCACATCATTGAGTTTAGCCTGCTCGGGCTGATTTCCGGCCTGTTAGCCGTAGTCATTTCAGAAGCCATCCTCTATGCCCTCTATACACAAGTCATGTATTTGGATTACAGTGCGAATGTCTACTTGTGGGGACTTATTCCATTAACCGGTGCTTTATTTATTGGCCTGGCCGGATGTTGGGGGGTTAAAGATGTGGTTAATAAATCCCCACTACAAGTTTTAAGAGAACTATAGTATTGTTAGTTTCAGAAGTAATTTTTGTTCATTCTTTATTCATTAATAATGAACTACCCTAACCATAAACCTCACTACTAAGGGAAACCAATATGAAAAAATTAACAACCAGCATCGTTTTTGTAGGCAGTGCATTGATCTCAGGTTGCTACAGCTATGGAGGATACCAGCCTACTGTCGATACCTATAACGATCCTAATGCCTATCGAATTAACCAGGATATGGCCGAATGCAAACAACTTGCTAGTGAAGCATCAGGTGGCGCTGCAAAAGAGACAGCCATAGGTGCAGGCACGGGTGCGGCTTTAGGCGCTGCGACAGGTGCCGTTATAGGTGCGTTCACCGGGAGCGCAGGCAAGGGTGCGGCGATAGGCGCTGCGACGGGCGGTTTGGGTGGCGGTGCATATAAAGGTCTAAGCACTGACGAAAAGTATAAAAATGCTTATAACAACTGCATGAGCAATCGCGGACACCGCGTAGTCAGATAATTTGGTGAATATTAAAAACTGCCCAGATGTCGGGCGACAGATTTTTGTTGTCCGACATTATGATATCCGTTGATGGAGCGGCGAGTGGGTAACCCTCAAATCCGTCGTTGTATTTAAGTATGGAAATGTCGGGCATAAAAAGCATGCCCGACGCGACTATACCTTTTGGAGAGCGGTCAGCTCCTCCTGTTCCTCAGCGTTCGAAAAACGGTTATTTCGTTTTTGTAAGAAATGTCGCTCCAGTTTTTGGAAATAGGCATGAATTCCATAAATAAATCCCCCTGCTATTGGCAGTGCAAAATACCAATGCTGTTTAGCATAGGCCAAGAAGCCTAATATTTCCTCACCATAGAAATAAGCGGGCGTTATCGTAATAGTGGCCCATACCCATGCGCTAATAAGGTTAATCAAGGCAAATTTCTTTGCCGAATATTTGGTAATACCAATCGACATTGGAATGACGGTACGCAAACCATACATATAGCGCTGCATAAAAATAATGGGCCAACCGTATTTTTTTAAAAGCAAATGCGCAATCGCAAATTTACGCCGCTGACTATGCAGTTTGCGCTGAATCAAGCCTTTATTAAAGCGGCCAATGTAAAAATAGATTTGATCTCCAGTGAACCCCCCCAGACCCGCCACAAAAATCGTCATGAAGTACTGCATGTCGCCGGTATGGGACATGATTCCAGCCATGATCAGGCCCACTTCCCCTTCCAATATGCTCCACAGGAACAAAATGGCGTAACCGTATTCCTTCAGCCAGCCGATGAATAACTCTTCCATAAAATTCCTAATTTCGTTGAGATACAGCTTTAATTGCAATCATGTTAACAGTCATCAAATTTGGAAACCTCATCTTCAATAAAGTATCGGATATAAAAAGTTAAAAAATCCGTGTAGACCACCGTTGAGAAAAAATCAGGCATTCCGACCTGTTACGTAATCATAAACCGATTAATGAATGATTCCAATCGTGTAAAGGTATGGACCATTTTTTTCGAGCGCTCTTTATACCAAGGAGAAATTATTTTCATTGCAGATTTTGGCATTGGGGAATACTTTTCCTGATGTTGTCCGCCTTTCTAAACACGCTATTTACGGATTCGGCGGCATTTGTACTGCCGAGACCGTGAAAGTATTATCCAAATCGGGCTAAAAAGATTAGTTACTCCAGCAGACTTGGCTGCTGGTCTTTGGCAAAACGCAGCAGGAAATCCGCTAAATAAGCTTCGCTGTCCTGGCTGTAAATGCCCCGAGATGCATAGATCGTCAACAGCCTTGCCGTAAACACTTCCGCTGTGCGGCTGAAAGTCAGAGCGGATACTTTGGCTTCGTTATGGGCATAGCCGCGAAAATCGGTTTGCTTAATCAAGTGAAATCCCGCCGCTAACGCTTGGGCAGAAAACTTGGCGACCGCATGAGCGGGAATCAACAGATAAAACAGACCATGCCGGGATAATAATTGTCCGGCGATGCTGATCAACTCGGAAAAGGGCAGTTGATCAGTGTGCCTGGCAGTATTTCTCAATTTGTCTGTGGTCTTGCTGTGGTTTTCAAAAAACGGCGGGTTGCTAATGATAAGGTCGTATTGCCGATCTGTTAAGGAAAAGCTTTGAATATCCTGATGCACCGCTTCAAGCCGATCTGCCCACGTACTGTTGCTGAAATTAAAGTCGGCTTCTTGATAAGCCTGTTGCGTTAATTCCACCGCCGTCACTTGCCCCGCCCCCATCTGGGCAGCCATTAGCGAAAGCACTCCGGTACCGGTACCGATATCCAGCACGTGATCGCCGCTTTTCACCGGCGCCATAGCGCCGAACAAAACCGCATCCGTGCAGACTTTCATCCCTGATTGCTTTTGTAACACTGAGAACTGCTGGAAGCGGAAGGTTGACATGGTTTTATGGGACTTATGAATTTGGCTATATTGCATGCAACGCGTCATCCCGACAGGGAATGCAGGGATGACCCGGTTTCCTTAACTTAACGGGCAATTGGCATTGAGGCCGCTGATCGGTCTCTCCTACTGCGTCTTCTCTTTCGGCTCATCAACTAACCGATTAGCTTCCGGCTCTCCGGCTAATACTTCCTTTTTCTTTACTGTTTTGTTCCAAAGCCCGTTGCTTGAAAAACACCCCCAGCCCCATTTCAGCCAGTTGAGTAATGACACCGCCAGCCATAGCGACCAGGCCAGCATCAATAATCGGTACACTATCAAAGGCACGGAAATCAACGTCGCTGTCGGTAATAGGGGTGAACTTCTGTCCTGATACCAGTTTAAATTAAACGCTGAAGACTGGTTGCCGGTAATCTGCATCTCGGGGGAACCCAGTAAGCCCTGCTCCACGGCTAAAAACAACATGCCCATCGCTACAATGGTTAATCCGCCGATAACTATTTGCAGGACATTAAAATAGCGAAAGGCTGTAACCAGTTGGGTCTTGCGCCAGCCTAGCAGCATTAACCAGGCAATGACGATCCCTGCCGATGCAAGCAGTATCTGGCTAAGCCCTATCAACAATAAAAACCATTGCCAGTTTTTTAAGGGAGTCAGCCGGATTTTACCCAAACCTAACGACACGGTAAAAATAACGATCAGCACACCCCAAAATAAAACTGCCGGCCCCATTTTTGGCCCGAAAACGAATAACACCCAGCGATCCTGTCCCAAGCCGATATTCAGGCTGGTGTTAACGCTTGCCAGTCCCAAATCCACCAGAGGCGTTTTTAAAACACTGGCTATTCCCGTTGCTTCCTGCCAGCTGATTGAAACTTCCTGCTTGCCAGGATTAACCGGAACGGTAAGCTTTCTGCCAACCTGTCTGATAGGTTGTGTCGCTCCATTAATGGCAACAGATTGCAACACAGCTTTTTCCGGAAGGGTTAACGTATGCTGCGCTCCCTGAGAGCTTCTCAGACTGATATTTAATTCAGCCTCCTGCGCACGCTGCCCGGGCTTGATGCTTAACCTGCTGTTATCGATGGTCAAGGTTTGTCCATCTACCGCTTCCGGCCGGGTTATTTGCAGGGTTATTTTTTCTCCCGGCCAGGGATGCCATTCCGGCAGCCACTGTGTCTCGTTATTCAGGTGAATCATGGCGATGCCTGATGTTTCAATATGCCATATAGGGCTGACATCAGCCTTTAAAACTTCAATCCATTGCTCGGTTTCGGTAGCAACAAAATCAATTCTTTCCGACTTTTCTAAAGTAGACTCCCATTCCATAGCGGTTTGCTGAGCTGCAATATTAACTTCGACCTTACCTTCCGTAACCTGAATGCCGGGAGTTATAACCGATTCGCCCGGCAACAAGGGCACGGCCAATGCTACGGCTGAGGCTGCAGGTGAAACCCGGGTGATCCGGGTGATAACCCGCCAATCCAAGCCCAGTTGCAAGGTTCGCTCAACCTTGACTAACGGCGGCAATTCGTCCTGCTCCAGAATAGAGCCGCTTTGCTCTTGTTTAGTTTGGTCTACCCGGATAAATTGCACAAAATCATCAACCTGGTTATTATCCTGAACTCCAATGACTTGCCAGCCGATACTCTGAATGCTTACCCAATTCGGTTTTAAGGGCAAAGGCAGGGTGAATTTACTTAATATGGGCGTCGCTCCGCCGAGCACAACCTGATGTTCGCCTTCACTCAAGTTAATCCACAATCCGTTGTCATGACGATAAAGCCTTTGGGCTATTTGACCATCAACAATCACCTGATCGGGAAACCATTGCTCATATTCTGCAGGTAAAGGTATGGCTACGGATTGCTGGGCATGAATCTGCAACGTAATGGCCAATTCCTTGTCATTGGTAATCGCCATTTTCATCTGCGAAATCTGGACACAACTCGGCAAACAATCCGGTGCCGGCTGTTTTTCCAGCAGTTTGCTTCTTAGTTCGTCCAATACGGCTTTGTCCGGAATATCGGCATAACCATTTTGCGACGGCATAGACAGCATCGGCAACAGCAAAAACCACAGCACTAAGGTTGTCGCGGGTGGAACTGATTTAAACCTGAACTTTTCCGCAACCCCGAACATTAGCAAGGCGAGTAGTCCAACTAAGGCCACACGGATGAAATTGAGCAGCATGGTCATCATCGGCGACAAATACCATAGATTCATCTGTTGCTGGGCATCAACCGAACCATTCCATGACAGCATGACTTTATTCCATTCCCATTGAGGCAAGCCCGGCCCTGTCTGCACCTTGGCCTTGGGGTCGATGCGCTCAAAATCGACGGCTGTGTCCGGATAAGCATAAGGCGATAAGGAATAGCGGGATGGCATCGATTTCCTTAACGCCTCTTCCTTCATCTCGCTCATCGCTTGCGCCACTGGTGCTTCGGCCACCTTCCCAGCCATATCGCCATACTGGGAAACCGGCATAATGATGCCTTGCCAGGGCTTTTCCAACTGCGGATAAAGCCCGGTGCGCACCTGCTCCACCATAAAAGGCAGTGTTGTCATGATTAACACCAGCCAGAAAACATTACGATACCAGCGTATCAATATTAAAAACCTGCCTTGCGGCAATACCTTAATCAAGGCTGTCGCGGCCAAAATATTCAGCCAGACATACTGAGGCGAACCCGGCTCATGCCAGATCAATACCAGAGTTACCAAGGCGAGGCCGCCCCAATAGGGATTCCACAGCCTGCCTGTCGCCAGTCCTGCAATTAAAACCAGAAACAAGTCCAGCAATGTCCAACGAGAAATCCAGCTATCAGGCACATTGTCCACGCCGCTGGCCGCCAGCAAACGCCAGCCCGGCGGCAGATTAAGCTCGGCACTGACATTGTGAAAGCCTTGCTCCCAACCCACTGCACTGGTTAAACCGACATCACCGGTAATACGGCTGTCCGTATTCAGCATTATCGTGCCGCTTCTGACCTCCACGCCTTGCTTGCCGGTTTTATCCTGAGTAATAAACTGGTTACTGCCGTTTAAGGTGACTTTCCCCAACTGCGTTTGCGGCAAGGTATTAAGACGCCAACCGCTGGTCATCTTGCCGGTAATCGTGTCATTGACGGTATAGCCTTCGCCGTCAAAATCCAGCCACAATTTTCTGGTCAAATTAAGTTGATTGGGGTCTGGCTCCGGATCACCCCGGAGTATGGTTTTGAAGCCCATGGCCCGCCCCTGATTGATTTTATAGGCGGGGAAGTTTTTCCAGTCATCAGTCAAGTTGGTTTGATTGGGATCTATGGCGCTAAGATTTTCAATTTCAACAACCCTAAATTGGGGACGCGCTTCAAATACCCAGATTTCCGATTCCGGCCATTTTTCCTGGGTTTCCTGGCTGGAATTCGGGAACGGAAGCGTATTCAGTTCTTTGCTGTTTCTCGCCGTTATGTCGATCTGCCATCGACCGGGGCGCAACTGTACCAATAACTGCCCATCGGGATCCAGGCGGGCGGGTAATGGACTTTGTATGGTCAGAGGGATAAAGCCATCCAGAATAGGCTTGGCCAATTTTACTTCACGTTGTTCACCAGAGACTTCCAGCACCAAACGGGTTAAAACCTGTACCGGTACTTCATCAGTAATTTTTCTGAATACCTGGATATCGAGATTATTTTGAATGTTTTCCGGCTTTTTTAATCCCGTTTCACTTTCTTTTAACCAAAGCTGCCCGTCTTTAATGGTCGGCATTTGTATTGTCATCCCATTAATATGCAGATCAATCAGTCCGGTATCATCGGGAATGCTCAAGTTGTCCGGAATGGCGTCCCATAAGAAAACGCCCTTAACTTGATACTGTAATGGATTACCCTGGCCCGCAACCAGTTTAACCGACGGTATGCCGTTTCTTTCCATAACCAGCACGGGCTTGTTATTAACAGTTACATTTAGCGGCCAATGTTTTTTATCCCCGGGCAAACTAACCCAACTATCTTTATACAAGCTCCAGCTTATCGAAAAAACACCCTTTTCATTTGTTAAGCCCAGGTGCATGTTTGTGGGCCAACCACAGCGTTTTTGCTCATAACTGTTGTAGATAAAAGGACAGTCGGGTTCGGGTTCCGGGCTATCCTGCAATACCCAGGCTATCCAGGGTTTGAGAGGTTCGGGCACCTGTTCCCGGGTTAACGGTTTTGCCTGAGTGAACGATGAAAACAATAACGTGCTTAGTAATAATAACCAAACGATACGACTCATGATTCACTCCCGATTATAGGCATCCCTTGTGGGTAAAATGTATGATATTGCGTCGACGGAAAAAGGGCCTCCCAAAGAAGTTGCCCTCTACAACGCTTCCTGCAAACGCTGATATATCCCCCCGAAACTGCCATTGCTCATCAACACGAAATGTCCGCCATAACGCGATTCGAATTTAAGCTTGGCGATGATGTCATCCAGCGACTGGCAGATTTCGATATTATCGGCGTATTTTTTTAGCTCGCCCAAATCCCAATCCATGTTTTGCGGCTGGTAGATGATGGCCAGATCGGCATTGCCCAGGGATTCCGCCAACGTTTTGGTATGCACGCCCAGACGCATGGTGTTTGAGCGCGGCTCCACGATGGCGATGATGCGCTCCTGCCCCACCTGTTTGCGCAAACCGTCCAGCGTCATCTGGATCGCGGTCGGGTGATGGGCGAAATCATCGTATAAGGTGACGTCATTTATTTTGGCGATCACTTCCATGCGGCGCTTGACGTTCTTGAATTGCCCCAGCGCTTTTATCGCATCCGCAGGCATGATGCCGACATGTTTGGCGGCGGCAATGGCGGACAAGGCGTTGTAAACATTGTGCCGGCCTGTCAAAGGCCAATCGACGCAACCCTGGTCATTGTTTTCAAACAGCACTGAGAACTGGCTGCCGTCAGCTTTGATCAGTTTCGCCTTCCACTGCGCATCATCGGCATTGCCTACAGGACGTAGGTAAGGGGCGTGAGCAGGAGCGGAAGCTTCGATGGAGGTTTTTGCAACCGGCGTCCAGCAACCCATCGCCAATACGTCATTGATATTCGCGTCCGACTCCGGGCTGATAATCAGGCCTTCGCCGGGAACCGTTCTGACCAGATGATGGAATTGTTTTTTGATCGCATCCAGATCAGGAAAGATATCGGCATGGTCATATTCAAGATTATTGAGGATGGCGGTGCGGGGGCGGTAGTGCACAAATTTTGAACGCTTGTCGAAAAATGCGGAATCGTATTCATCCGCTTCAATCACAAAAAAGTCGGAACTGCCCAGCCGCGCCGAAATGCCGAAGTTTAACGGGATACCGCCGATCAAGAAGCCGGGATTAAAGCCCTGATGCTCAAGTATCCAGCTGAGCATGCTGGTCGTAGTGGTTTTACCGTGAGTTCCAGCGACGCCCAGCACCCATTTATCCTGTAACACATGCTCTGCCAGCCACTGCGGGCCCGATAAGTATTTCAGCCCTTTATTCAGTACCGCTTCAACTTCCGGATTGCCGCGTGACATGGCGTTGCCGATAATCACCAGGTCAGGTTTGCAATCGAGATTTTCAGCCCGATAACCTTCCATCAACCGAATGCCTTGTTCTTCGAGCTGAGTGCTCATGGGCGGATAAACATTCTGATCGGAACCGCTGACCTCGTATCCCAACTGCCTTGCAATCACCGCAAGCCCGCCCATGAATGTTCCGCAAATACCTAAGATGTGAATGTGCAATGTCTTATCCTAATAGTTCGTGAAAGCGTTGGTTATTTTTTCTCTTCCGGTTGTCCTGCTGGCTTGGCTTCATCATTTTCTTTGGCTGTAGCCTCCTCAATTAATACTTGTGGAACCCTTTTGCCCCTCCGTTCCCAAGATTTTAATAATTTTTTTCATGAGCTGTTTTTTTGCTCTGACCAACCATGAAGGTTACGTTCTATTTATCAACCGCGTTAACGTCAGCGCCGGCGGTAATCAATAAATTCACCATGTCTTCATTGCCAGAGACTGTCGTATCCCTTAAACCTGCCCGTCATTGCTGCCGCCAACAAACCCTTAGCATCTTCAGGGTAATCCGCTGGAGATAACTTGGCAATGCGATAAATAAACAGTCTTTAGGTTTCATACTGAATAGTCGCTTGCGTTTAATGAAAAGTTACGATGAAATAATCAACAAATGACCCATATGATCCAATAATGAACGAAAAAAACAAAATATTAGTTAAAGCTACACCCCATTTTATAGAAGCTCAATCTTCTCCTGATGAGGATCGCTATGTCTTTGCCTATACCATCACTATCACTAATGCGGGCGAAGTGCCAGCAAAGCTGCTGAATCGTCATTGGATCATTACCGACTCCAATGGCAAAATTCAGGAAGTAAGAGGTGACGGGGTCATCGGCGAACATCCATATCTGAAACCCGGTGAAACCTTTCGTTACACCAGCGGCGCAATGATTGAAACTCCTGTTGGCACTATGCAGGGTGACTATACTATGCATTCGGATGATGGCGATAATTTCAGCGCAGATGTCCCCAAATTTACCTTATCCATTCCCAGAACCCTGCATTAAAAATGTCTATTTATGCTATTGGTGATATTCAAGGTTGTTATGATGATTTACTAAGACTCCTTGATACCATTTCCTTTAATGAAAATACTGATCAGCTCTGGTTTGCCGGTGATCTGGTTAACCGCGGGCCAAAATCTTTAGAAACGTTGCGCTTTGTTAAATCACTGGGTACAGTAGCAGTTACCGTACTCGGCAACCATGATTTGCATTTACTGGCAGCGTCCTGTGCACACAAATTATCCAATAAAAAAGACTCGCTGCTTCCTGTGCTTGAAGCGCCTGACAGGGATGAATTAATCGATTGGCTGAGGCATCGGCCACTGTTTCATTATAACGATGATTTTTGCTTGCTTCATGCCGGTCTGCCGCCCCAATGGGATTTTAAAAAAACTCAAAAAATGGCTTCAATAGCGGAAAAGGCATTAAGAAGCCCAAATTATCAGGCGTTTTTGAAACAAATGTACGGCAACAAGCCCAATATCTGGTCATCCAACTTAAAGGGTGTCGAGAAATTACGTTTTATCATCAACTGCTTTACCCGTATGCGTTATTGCGATGTAAATGGGCGCCTGGATTTTGTCAACAGCGGTCCTTTAGGCTCCCAAACCAAACAGCTTATGCCGTGGTTTGAAGTGCCAAAACGCAAAAATGCTGATATGCGCATTATCTTCGGCCACTGGTCTACGTTGGGATATTATGAAGGGCCTAACTGTTATGCGATTGATACAGGTTGTCTTTGGGGAGGCCAACTAACCGCATTAAAACTTGGGGAACAGGTGCAGCGTTTCAGCATTGATTGTCCGGGAGCCAAACAACCCAGTAAAAATCATCTGGCTGCTGCGAGTTAAAGCTCACGTCCCATGCCTACATATGACCGCCATGGAGGGTGGAAATGCCGCAAGACCGCAGGAGCGGTCGCGGCCCTGTAAGCAAAGCTTCCGCTCCCTGCTCACGCCCCTTGCCTACATCCCTATAGGCAAAGCTATTTTCGTTTTTCCAGTTTCAAAAAACTATAGCTGAATGCTACATCGGGATCATCATGGATATCTTCCCGCGCCACCTCAATCCACTGCCCGTAATCAATCTCCGGAAAAAAGGTATCGCCGGGGAATTCCTGATGTATTTGCGTCAGATAAAGCGTATTGGCAACTGGCAGCATCGACTCATAAAAATCTGAACCGCCAATAACAAAAACCTCATCGCTGTCACGGCAACTCTCCAGCGCCTTTTCAATATCATTAAAAACCAGACAGCCTCCCTGACGATACTCCGGATTTCTGCTGATAATGATATTGGTGCGACCCGGTAACGGCCTGCCTATCGACTCATAGGTTTTTCTGCCCATCAAAATGGGTGCGCCCATCGTAATTTTTTTAAATTTTTTAAGGTCAGCGGATAAATGCCAGGGCATTTGATTATTCAAACCAATAGCCCGATTGTTCGCCATCGCGACGATAAGTGAAATTTTCATTTTAATGCAGTATTCTTTAATTAATTAAATTTTACCAAAGCATCATACTATGAAAAATATACTGGTTGTATTTACCGGCGGAACTATCGGTTCCGCTGCGTCTGAAGGCACAATCAATACCACCAGCGCCGCACCGTTCAAATTGATACAGCTGTTTCAACAGCATTATCAAAACCATCAACAAATCCATTTTGACGCCATCGAGCCCCTGCAAATTTTAAGCGAGAACCTTGCACCCGCCGCTTGGGAAAAGCTCATTGAAGCCATTGAAGCCGCTCAGCCCAATCAGTATGACGGCATCATTATTACTCACGGCACAGACACGCTAGCCTATACGGCTGCCGCATTAAGCTTTTATTTCAATGCCGCCAAGACTCCCATACTGCTGGTTTCCAGCGATTACCCTCTGGATGATCCCCGAGCCAACGGCCTTGAAAACTTTATCTGTGCAGTTGAGTTTATCCGGCAAATAAATCAAGCCGGCGTTTTTGCGCCCTATCGCAACCAGCAGCAGCCTACCCAATTGCATAGAGGTACTCGTCTAGCCTGTTCCTTACAATTAGGAGGCGACTTTTTCAGTGTCCAGGGTAAGAGTTACATGCAGTTTAAAAACCGGCAGTTTTCACTATTGAGTCCACTTACAGCAACGCAAACAAGCACTCCCAACTTAAGACCCCGTTTTTCCAAGCGAATCTTAATGATCAAACCTTATCCGGGGCTAAATTATGACGATTTTAATCTGGAAAATGTCGATGCCGTTTTGCATGATTTATATCATTCCGGCACGGCCTGTGCATCAATGCAATGGGGCAAAAATCATTCGCTGCTTGAGTTTATAAAACGCTGCGGGGAACAGGGAATCAAGGTTTATCTGGCTCCGGCGATCAAATCAGCCGATGCCTACCAAAGCACAAGAGCATTAATAGAACAGGGCGCCGAAATGATCTGGAATATGTCGATCGAAGCCGCCTATGTAAAACTGATGCTGGCTTACAGGAATTTTACTGACGAACAGCAAATAATGGACTTTATTAATGCTGATATAGCCGGGGAACATATTTAAACAGAAAGATGCTGGCGGATAAGCTTTTAGCCATCCGCCGCGTAATCTTATTCGCCGATAAAATGGTACTGGTAATCTTCCATTGATTTTCTAATCACTTCCTGTGCCTCTTCCCGTCCATAAACATTAGTTATTTCGCAGGTGCTGTGTTCGTCGGGAAGATTTTTATAGGTCAGAAAATAATGTTTCAGACGATTGATATAAGACGGAGGGCAGTCTGATACATCCTTCCATTGCTCATAAAACTCATCGCCTTTTAGCACGGCAATGATTTTATCGTCGGCTTCGCCCCCATCGAGCAACCGAAAACCACCGATCGGAATCGCCTGCAAAATAATATTACCATGCGAAATACTGCGTTCGCTCAGCACGCAAATATCCAGTGGATCTCCGTCGCCCTTGGTAACTTCTTTGCCGGATTTCATTGCAGCAAACTCGGCAATCTTTTCGGCGCAATAGGTTTGCGGAATAAAACCGTAAAGCGTGGGAATGGTGCTGGAAAACTTTTGCGGCCGGTCGATTTTAAGATAACCACTGGTTTTGTCGATTTCGTACTTAACTGTATCGGTCGGGACAATTTCGATAAAGGCGGTGACGACGTTCGGTACATTGTCACCAGGACTGATGCCGTGCCAGGGATGAGCTTTGTGTTGTATGTGCATATAATGACCTTTTGCCTCAAGCGTTACTATTAAACAGAAATCGGCGCCTTGATGTGTTCGTGCGCCTGATAATCCAGGATTTCAAAATCTTCATATCGATAATCAAATATCGATTCCGGCCTGCGGTTTATTTTTAAAGTTGGAAGCGCATAGGGCTTGCGGGTTAATTGCAGTTTGGCCTGCTGCTGATGGTTCAGGTAAAGGTGCACATCGCCACCCGTCCAGATAAAATCACCGACTTCCAAATCGCTCTGCTGAGCGACCATGTGCGTCAATAATGCATAACTGGCTATATTGAACGGCAAACCCAAAAAAGTGTCGCAGCTGCGCTGATAGAGCTGACAAGACAGCTTGCCATCGGCCACATAGAACTGAAAAAACGCATGACAGGGAGCCAGAGCCATTTTTCCCTGTGCCACATTTTGTTGCGGACTGATGGTTTCATCCGGTAAATCCGCCACATTCCAGGCGGAAACAATCATCCGGCGGCTATTGGGTGTTTTTTTCAGTTGTTCAATAACTTGCTGAATCTGGTCGATATGCCGGCCATCGGCTGTCGGCCATGAGCGCCATTGATATCCGTACACGGGGCCTAGCTCACCCAGCTCATCCGCCCATTCATTCCAGATGCTGACGTTATGCTCATGCAGATAGGCCAAATTAGTCTCGCCTTTTAAAAACCATAGCAATTCATAAATTATTGATTTTAAATGAATTTTTTTTGTAGTAACGAGTGGAAAGCCTTCCTCTAAAGGAAAGCGCATCTGATGACCAAAAATGGACAGGGTGCCGCTGCCGGTTCTGTCGCCTTTCAGGCTGCCTTCTTGAACAATGTTATCCAGTAACTGTAAATACTGATTCATACTGCTTTTCTCGGCAACTGCTCCATGCGTTGCTCTATCTCGGCAGCCGCTTCATGCATTGCTCTACCTCCTGCATCCTTGCAGTCGTCCTGCATCCATGCAGTCGTCGGTACACCGCTACGCTGCTCCTGCATTACTCTACCTCCTGCTTCCTTGCAGTCTTATGAGCGAAATAAAATAACGCAGCGCCGATCAAGATCATCGGCGTTGACAGTATCTGTCCCATGGTTAACCAGTCCAAGGCTATATATCCTAATTGCACGTCCGGCATTCTGAAAAACTCGACAAAAAACCTGAAGCAGCCGTAAAAAAACAGCGCCATGCCGGTGGTAGCCATAGTTGGTCTTGGTTTGCTGGAATAAATCCAGAGTATGACAAACAAGACAATGCCTTCTAAAAAGGCTTCGTACAATTGCGAAGGATGACGGGCTAACGGGCCGCCGTTTGGAAAGACCATGGCCCACGGCACGTCGGTGGGTCTGCCCCATAATTCGGAATTTATAAAATTACCGATGCGGCCGGCCCCCAGACCAATAGGCGCCAGAGGAGCGATAATATCAGTTAGTTGCATCATCGTGCATTGCTGTTTTTTAGCAAACAGCCACATGGCGACAAAAACACCCAGCATGCCGCCATGAAAAGACATGCCACCTTGCCATATTTTAAATAGGACAAGCGGGTTACTCAGGAATTCACCAAAATTATAAAACAGAATGTAGCCGATCCTTCCGCCCAGGATGACACCTAAAGCACCATAAGTGACCAGATCCTCAATCGCTTCCGGCTTGACCGGTGACCACGGTTGTTCTGCCCGTTTTTGTCCTAAAAACCAGACTGTGGCAAAACCGATTAAATACATCAGTCCATACCAGTGGATTTTTACCGGGCCAAGAGCAATGGCCACAGGGTCAACTTGAGGATAATTCAGCATGATTAAACGTCCAGGTTGGTTACATCCAAGGCATTCTTGACAATAAAATCCCGTCGTGGCTCAACCACATCACCCATCAGCGTAGTGAAAATCTCATCGGCAGCAATCACGTCTTCGATTCTGACTTGCAGCAATCTGCGGTTATTTGAATCCAGCGTGGTTTCCCATAGCTGTTCCGGGTTCATTTCTCCCAAACCTTTGTAACGCTGGATATGCTGACCTTTCTTGATTTCTTTCATCATCCATTCAAAGGCTTGTTTAAAGTTGCTGACCGGTTGCTGTCTTTCGCCCATTTGCATAAATGAACCTTCATTAAACATGCCTGCAGTATCTTCTGCATATTGCGCAATTTTCTGATAATCCTTGCCGTTGAAAAAAGTCGATGGCAATACAAATGTTTTAGTTATTGCGTGCAGGCGCTTGTTAACCACGACAGAAAAATCATTACTTGATTTGTAGTCCAGCTCAATGGTGTATATCGCCTTACTGTCACAATCAGTCAGTTTCTGCTCCATCGCGGTAAACCAGGCAGCGAGCTTTTGCTGGTCCTGCCTAAGTTCGTCACTGATCACATCCATATAGGCAAACTGCTCCAGAAAAACTTCATCGTAACGTCTGGACAAGCGGTTATTGATGTCGTCTACTTCAGTAAACAATTTAGCCAGTTTTTCCAGGCCCTGCCCTTGAATTGGCGGCGCAGATACATCGGTGAAGAGCTGAGCTTTATCCAGTGCGAGCTGAATCAGGTATTCATTCAACTGGGCATCATCTTTAACGTAATGCTCTTGCTTGCCTTTTTTAACCTTGTACAACGGCGGCTGGGCAATATAGATATAGCCTTTTTCCACGATCTCGGGTAATTGACGGTAAAAGAACGTCAGCAACAAGGTTCTGATGTGTGATCCATCGACATCAGCATCGGTCATGATAATGATGCGGTGGTAACGAAGCTTGGCCAGATTGTACTCATCCTTGCCTATGCCGCAACCTAACGCCGTAATTAACGTCCCGACTTCTTCCGATGAGATCATTTTATCAAAACGGGCTTTCTCAACGTTAAGGATTTTTCCCTTTAACGGAAGTATGGCTTGCGTGCGACGGTCTCTACCCTGCTTTGCCGACCCGCCCGCAGAATCCCCTTCCACCAGGAACAGTTCGGATAGAGCGGGATCTTTTTCCTGACAATCCGCCAGTTTGCCCGGCAATCCGGCAATATCCAGCGTGGTTTTGCGACGCGTCATTTCACGCGCTTTACGGGCCGCTTCTCTAGCACGGGCGGCATCGACAATCTTGCTGACTATGGCTTTGGCTATTTGAGGCTTTTCCAGCAAAAATTCCTGAAGTTTCTCGTTCATCGTTGATTCGACCAGCGGTTTAACTTCCGAAGAGACTAGCTTGTCTTTGGTTTGCGATGAAAACTTTGGATCAGGTACTTTAACCGAGAGCACTGCTGTCAAGCCTTCCCGTGCATCATCGCCGGTAGTCTGCACTTTTTCCTTTTTGGCCAAACCGCTGGATTCAATGTATTGATTGATGGTTCGGGTCAAAGCACCCCTGAAACCGGCCAAGTGACTGCCACCATCACGCTGGGGAATATTGTTGGTGTAGCAAAAAACATTCTCCTGATAGGAATCATTCCACTGCATGGCCACTTCAACCGTGACTCCCTCTTTTTCTGCAACAAAATGGAAAACTTCCGGGAACAGCGGTGTTTTGTTTTTGTTAAGGTGTTCAACAAAAGCGGCTATGCCACCTTCAAACTCGAATACATCTTTTCTGTCCGTCCGCTCATCTTCAAGGCTGATGCGTACGCCGGAATTCAGAAAAGATAATTCCCTCAGTCTTTTTGCCAGTATTTCGTAGTGAAACTCAACATCGGTAAACGTTTCGGAGCTGGGTTTAAAATTTATTAGCGTGCCCGTGCCTTCGGCGGGTCCTACTGCCGCCAGTGGGGCAACCGGATTACCCATAAGATATTTTTGTTTATAGAGCTGACCATTCTTGCGGACTTCAAGATTCAACTCCTCGGACAAGGCATTGACAACCGACACACCCACACCATGCAAACCGCCAGACACTTTGTAAGCGTTATCATCAAACTTACCTCCGGCATGTAGCACGGTCATAATAACTTCCGCCGCAGACACGCCTTCTTCTTCATGAATATCCACAGGGATGCCGCGACCATCATCAGAAACCGAGACTGATCCATTGCTATGAATAATAACCCTGACTTCCTTACAGTAGCCCGCCAAGGCCTCATCAATCGAGTTATCTACAACCTCAAAAACCATGTGATGCAAGCCAGAGCCGTCATCCGTATCACCAATATACATACCAGGGCGTTTTCTTACTGCATCCAGCCCTTTTAATACCTGAATATTAGTACTATCGTATCCACTCCCATCGCCTGTTATAGCGGGGCTGTTTTGACTTGAAGTTTCGACAATTGGATCACTAGATTTACTCATGATTATTTGCTTTTCCTGGTTGTTGCGAATGTTCCACGTGGAACATCAAACTTGTTTTATATTTCCATGTTCCACGTGGAACATTTTATAATTTTTTGTATCACTTAAATTACCAAAATCTTCAATTTCGGTGCCAGTTATAAATACTTGGCACTTCATTTCGCGTAAATAGCTAAGCAACTTAGCCCGGTTAATGATGTCAAGCTCGGCTGCAAAATCATCAATCAAGATGCAGCCAATATTACTTTGTTCATTAGCAAGCAACTGAACTTGAGCCAGTTTTAAACTCATTACCAATAATTTTAATTGGCCCCTAGAAACAAAATCCCTGGCTAATCGGTTATTAACCAACAATTGAAAATCACCGCGATGCGGCCCACTATGTGTAAACCCATAGCGTAGATCCTTATCCAGATCCTCGACTAAAACCCGGTTGAATTGTTTTGCCGTATCCCAGCCTGATACTAGTTTCAAATCAATTCCTTCAATAGCAAGAAATTGACTAATAATTTCAATAAAAACAGGTTTAAGTTTTTTCAAATATTGCTGGCGATGACTGTCGACTATTGTACCGTAATAAACCAGTTCTCTATCCCAAACATTAATCTGTCCGGTCCGTTTTGTTTTTAACAATGAATTTCGTTGCGATAATGCTTTTTTAAATTTACGCCATGCAGGTAAAAAGTTTGCTTCATCATTAAAAACACCCCAATCTAAAAATTCCCTGCGGATCTGGGGACCGGCATCAAGCAATTCATAACTTTTAGGATGAATAAGTTGCAATGGCAGCGCGTAAGCTAAATCCGATCTTTTTTGCGTTGATTGCTGATTAATACGAATTTCAAAACTCTTGCCATCTAACTGGATACCTAAATGGAGGTTAGTGCCATTTGCTTGCAGCGTTTGCGCGGAAACAGTTAAATGATTCTCAGCAAAATTAATAACCGACTTAATGGTTGCAGAACGAAACGATTTAGCGCGTCCTAAAATAAAAATAGCTTCAATAATTGAGCTTTTGCCACTTGCGTTTTCTCCAACAATAAAATTGATTGCAGGTGAAGGAATGATAGATTCTTTCAGAATATTCCTAACAGAATAAATATCCAGTTTCAGTAAACTCATTCCTGAAGCTTAGAGTCTCATGGGCATAACAATAAACTTATACGCACAATCATTTGGCTCATCTATAAAACAACTGCTGGCGTTACTTGCAATAGTTAAGACAGCAAGTTCTGAATCCAGGTTTGAAACAGCATCCAATAAATATTGGGCATTAAAAGCAATTGTTAAAGGTTCGCCAGTATATTCAATAAACATTTCTTCCTCAGCTTCATCATGCTCTGGGTTATGGGTGCTGATTGTTAGGCTGGCAGGGGTAATATCGAAGGTTACGCCCTTGAATTTTTCATTTGATAAAATAGCTACCCGAGTTAAGGCATCTTTTAATATTTGCTTTTGAATATGAATCTGATTGAAAAATTCTTGCTGAAAAACTTTGCCAAAGTCAGGATATTTTGAATCGACCAGTTTTGCTGAAAAAACCAGATTCTTTATAAAAACTCTAATATTGTTGCTGGAGAATTCAATTTTCAATTCAGCCTCAGCATCATCTAGCAATCTGCAGAGTTCCAGTACCCCTTTTCTGGGAACAATAATTCTGGCTTCGATACCTGTAGCCTGATCTAAATTATCCTCATAAATAGACAAACGATGTCCATCTGATGCAACCAGTTTTAATTTGCTATTGGAGATATTTAACAACAAGCCGTTCAGGTAATAACGTACATCCTGATTGGCCATGCAGAACATGGTTTTATCCAAGGCTTTTTTAAATTTTCCCGCATTAATAAAAAAATGGTTTTCTAAGTCAGATTCAGCAAATTCAGGATAATTGCTTGCCGGTAAACAACTCAATGAAAAACGACTCCGATTGGATAATATTTTTACCTTGTCATCCTGCAATTCAAATTTGATTTCAGCTCCGCTAGGTAGGAGCCTGCAAATGTCTAAAAATTTTCTGGCCGGTACTGTAATCGCTCCTGGGGTTGCAGTTGCAATATTAATTTTAGCAATGATCTGAATCTCCAGATCGGTACCCGTTAAAACTAATTGATTGTCCTCAATAACCATCAACACATTAGAAAGAATAGGCATTGTTTGCCTTTTTTCAATAACGCTGACTATTTGCTGCAAAGGAACCAGGATTTCTTCTCTATTAATAATAAATTTCATAAAAGAATATTTTTATATTATTACTACTAGCTTAAAGGAAAGTTGTTGATAACTGCTTTTTATCCTTAATAATCAATTAGCTAGATTGTTATAAACAATGTGGTTAAGGTTGTAAAGTAAAGTGTACAGCTTGTAGTCAAATAGAGGATGTTAATAAAAATCCAATTTATCCACAGGTTTCTCCCTGTTAATGTGACAGGGTTCTCAACAGGTTGGAATAATCTTCAGCAATTTTATTATCAGCTTCTTTAAGCTCATTAATCCTTTTGCAAGCGTTCATAACGGTTGTATGATCGCGTCCTCCAAATGCATCGCCAATTTCAGGAAAACTGTGTGAGGTCAATTCCCGTGCTAAACACATAACCATTTGTCGTGGTCTGGTAATAGATTGTCTTCTGTTTTTAGAGGACAAATCAGCAATTCGGATTTTGAAATATTCTGCAACTGTCTTTTGAATATTGTCGATATTAACGAGTTTATCCTGCAAGGTAATTAGATCATGCAGAGCTTCCTTGGCAAATTCAGTGGTGATTTCACGGCCAGTAAATTGCGCATTGGCTATGACACGTCTTAGTGCGCCCTCAAGATCACGGACATTGGAAGGAATTCTTTTAGCCATAAAAAAAGCAACTTCCTGAGGTAGTGTAATATTAACCATAGCAGCTTTTTTCATTAAAATAGCAGCTCTGGTTTCCATATCAGGAGGCTCGATTGAAACGGGAAGCCCCCAGCCAAATCTGGATTTTAAACGATCTTCAAGACCAACGATTTCTTTAGGATATTTATCACAGGTTAAAACAACCTGATGTTTCTTTTCCAAAAGCGTATTGAAGGTATGGAAAAATTCTTCCTGGGAACGTTCCTTACCGGCAAAAAATTGAATATCATCGATTAAAAGTACATCAACTCCGCGGTAATATTCTTTAAATGAGTTGATGGAATTTTGTTGTAATGCCCTAACCATATCTTGAACAAATTTTTCAGAATGCAGGTAAACGACTGTAGCTGAAGGTTTTTTTTCTAAAACAGCATTACCTATAGCATGCATCATATGGGTTTTACCCAAACCTGAACTGCCATAAATAAGTAAGGGGTTATAAGCTTTACCGATATTTTCAGATACCTGTAGTGAAGCAGCTCTTGCTAACTGATTAGATTTACCTTCAACAAAATTATCAAAGGTAAATGCTTTGTTCAGAAAGTTAGGAATGGTTTTTTTTCCGTCAACTGTTTTTGCTATTTTTGTAGTATTAATAGTTGTTGAACTTTTGGAGCCTATTTCCAGATTTAAATTTAATGCGCCGTTGGAAAACTCATGAACAGCTTCTTCAATTTTAGTAAAATAGTGCTCTTTAACCCAGTCCAATACAAATCGGTTAGGTGCTAATAGTTTTATTAGTCCTTCACTTTCAATGGCTTGAAGTGGCCGTATCCATGTACTAAAATCCGAACTGGGGATTTCATTTTCAAGCCTAGAAAGACAGGTGTTCCAAATTGAGCTCATTGAAGTATATTTAAGGTATTGATTTGTGTAACGAATGATTTTCTTTTATTTGCTACTATACAGCAAACAAACATTGCACTACAGAATTGACAGGCCAAGCAGTTTATTTTATCATCCGTTGTCTTTTTTATCCGTTTTTGTTAACACTCATCTGATCAGGCTATAAGTAAAATGAAAAGAACATATCAACCAAGTAAAATTAAACGCGCAAGAACTCACGGTTTTCGCGCAAGAATGGCAACTAGAAATGGGCGTAAAGTACTTAATGCTCGCAGAGCAAAAGGCCGTGCACAGCTAACCGTTTAGTTGACAGTTGTGTGACGAAGAAGTTTTTAGTTTTCCCCCGCAGTTACGGTTAAAGAAGCCGGCTGAATATAAAAAGGTTTTTGCTAAACCTGTAAAATCAAGTGACCAATATTTTACTCTATTAGCCATAAAGAATGATTTAGATCATCCGAGGCTTGGTTTGGCAATTGCTAAAAAAAATATAAAAAAAGCAGTGCACAGGAATGTGATTAAAAGAGCTGCTCGGGAAAGCTTTAGAATGCAGCAACAAAGTTTGGGGAATATCGATATTGTTGTTTTGGCTCGCAGGGAAGCAGCAGATGCTCCACTGAATTCATTAAGAAAGTCATTGGAAAGGCATTGGCTTAAATTGGTAACCCGATGCAATACATGCTCATAGCAATCATAAAGTTTTATAAGTACTTTATTAGCCCCTTGCTTGGAAACCGCTGTCGCTTCTATCCAAGCTGTTCAAGTTATGCTTTAGAAGCGCTTCAGCTCCATGGCGCCACTATCGGCTCCTATCTCACTCTCAGAAGATTATTAAGATGCCATCCTTTTCATGATGGTGGCATTGATCCCGTTCCAGAAAAATTTGGTAATAAGAATGGATAACATAAGATTTATACTGATCGTAACTTTTGCAATGCTTGTTTTTATGCTGCAACAAGCCTGGCAACTGGACTATGGCCCGAAACCGGAAGTTGCTGCCGTTGTAGATCCTGTAGCTGGCAATGTAAAAGAAGATTTACCTTCTGCCGGTGGCGCACCTGCACAAACAGAGACCACAGAACAAAATACTACAGCCGTTCCGCTTGCAACCATATCCTCTGCAAAAATTATTACCGTTAAAACTGATGTTCTTGCACTTGAAATTGATATGCAAGGAGGCACAATCCAGAATCTGGATTTATTAAGCTACCCGGAAGAAAAAGTTAATCCATTTGTAGATAATTTACGGAAGATGATTGGTTTGTCCGTTTCGGAAAAAAATCTTTCTCCAGTACGTTTATTTAATAGCAACCAGGAAAAGCTCTTTGTTGCACAAAGTGGTTTGATTGCCGGTAGTGGTTTTGCATCTGCGCCAAATCATCACACGATTTTTTCCAACGAAAAAGACAGTTACACTTTGCAACCAGGACAAGACAGTCTGACAGTTCCATTAAAATGGACGGATAATAATGGTCTTGTGATCACCAAATTATTTACTTTTAAACGCGGAAGTTACCAGATAACGCTGGAACAACAAGTTAAAAATAACACAGAAAAAGCATGGTCTGGCAGACAATATAGTCAGTTATTAAGAGCGCCGGATACAGAAAGCAGCGGCAATATGCTGACCGGTGGTATGAGAGCTTATGCCGGTGGCGTTATTTATACGGAAGAAGAAAAATACCAAAAAATTAGTTTTGATGATATGGCTGATGAGAATCTTGACGTCACCACCAAAGGTGGCTGGACAGCATTGATTCAACATTATTTTGCTTCTGCGTGGATTCCACCTGCCGATCAGGAAAACCATTTTTATACTAAGAGTCTAAAAGATGGCCTTTACGTCATCGGTACTTATTCTCCATCGGTAACAGTTGAAGCAAATTCAGACGCGCAATTTGTTGCCCAATTATTTGCTGGACCCAAAATTCAGCCTATGATGGAACAAACAGCGCCAGGCTTGGAGCTTACCGTTGATTACAGCTTTTTAACCTTTATCGGCAAACCCATTTACTGGGTACTAAATCAGATACACGATGCTGTTGGTAACTGGGGCGTAGCCATTATCGGCGTGACACTGTGTATTAAATTACTGTTTTTTCCATTGTCGCAGTCCAGCTACAAATCAATGGCTAAGATGCGTAAAATTCAGCCGCGCCTTAAAGAGTTGCAAGAGCGTTTTGCTGATGACAGACCTCGTTTCAATACCGAAATGATGGCCTTGTATAAAAAAGAAAAGGTCAATCCATTAGGAGGCTGTCTGCCCATCCTGGTGCAGATTCCGGTATTCATGTGTTTATATTGGGTTTTGAGTGAAACGGTTGAATTTCGTCAAGCGCCATTTATGTTATGGATACAGGATTTATCAATACAGGATCCTTTCTATATATTGCCTCTTATAATGGGTATCACCATGAAAATTCAGCAAAGCCTGAATCCTGCACCGATTGATCCCATACAGGCAAAAGTAATGAAAATGTTCCCCATAGTCTTTACTATTTTCTTCCTGTTTTTCCCTGCAGGTTTGGTTTTATACTGGGTTGTTAACAACACCTTGTCGATTATTCAACAGTGGTATATCACCAAAAAAATAACAGAAGCGGCCTAGTGCTCAAATCCACCAGGTACAAGAGTGGACATTGAAAACTTAGATACCATTGCAGCCATTGCAACACCACCAGGGAATGGTGGTGTTGGTATCATCCGCATTTCAGGCGCTTTAGTTTCTGAAATAGCCAAACAACTCCTTAATAAACCCCTCTTACCCAGACAAGCACTGTATTCATCATTTAATGATGGCGACGGCTCAGTGATTGATTCCGGCATTACACTCTATTTTCCTGCTCCAGCTTCCTATACCGGTGAAGATGTACTTGAACTTCAGGGGCACGGCGGATCAGTCGTATTAGACATGCTGTTACGGCGGGTTTTAACTCTCGGGGCCCGACTAGCCAATCCCGGCGAATTTACCGAACGTGCGTTTCTCAATAACAAACTTGATTTAGCACAGGCTGAAGCTGTCGCCGATTTAATTGAAAGCAGTACAGAGCAATCAGTCCGGTCTGCACAAAAATCAATGCAGGGTGTTTTTTCAGTACAGATCAATGAACTGGTCGCAGAACTTACTGAACTCAGAATTTATGTAGAGGCCGCCATCGATTTTGTAGATGAAGAAATAGATTTTTTGACCGATGGTGTGGTCGAAAATCGGATACTCAGGTTATTAGACAGAATTGAAAAAATCCAAAAAACGGCGCAACAGGGCCGCTTGCTGCGCGATGGCATGACAGTTGTGTTAGCCGGTAAACCTAATGCCGGAAAATCCAGCCTGCTAAATGCGCTGGCCGGACATGAAGCCGCTATAGTCACCGACATAGCAGGAACCACACGAGACGTCTTAAAAGAGCGTATTCAGCTGGACGGTATGCCCTTGCATATCATTGATACGGCAGGCTTGCGGGAAAGTGATAATGCGATAGAACAAGAAGGCATTCGCAGGGCTCACGAAGAAATTCAGAAAGCCGATAAAATTTTATTGCTGATTGATGCAAGAGAACCGGAAGTAGAGTCGATATTAAAAACGCTTCCACCAGGCATAAACGTCACCAAAATCTACAACAAAATAGACTTACTGGACATAGAGCCGGAAATCAAACAAACAGAACACAGCACCCAAATCTACCTGTCCATTAAAACCGGTAATGGCATGGAATTATTAAAACAACATCTCAAACAAAGTGTCGGTTTTAATGAGGCTACAGACAATGTTTTCATTGCCCGAAGAAGACACATAGAAGCCTTAAGAAAAGGTTATGAGTTTGTCGAGAGTGCATTAAATCAACTACAGGGAAGTCAGGCTGGAGAATTG
>JBAZTN010000004.1:0-38540 GCA_041661895.1 Methylobacter sp.
AGCCACGACTATCGGTTTTGTCCTTTATTACTATTTGCTCATTCATCTGACCGCTACAAAAGTCGCCTTGATCGCGCTGGCTTCACCGGTAATGGCTTTAATGATAGGGCATCTTCTTAACCATGAGCCATTGACCATGAAAGTCATTATGGGCACTCTGCTTATACTCGCTGCATTGCTGATGCACGAGTTTTTTGATCGTGTTGTTGTCTTTAGAAAGGCATAAATCAGCGTTAAGCTCTGCGATAGTCTGCTAAATTAATTTCGTATTTTTTCAGTTTGGTGTACACGGCGCGTGATGTGATTCCCATGTCTTCCGCTGTTTTCTTTACGTCACCCTGATGCTGCTTTAAAGAGCTTTCAAGAAATGATTGCTCAGCTTTGGCAATGGCGTATTCTTTGATGTCTTTCCATTCATCAGTGCTGGTTGGGTTAACTGAAAGCTCCAAATCCAGTTCAGTCATTTCTTTGCCGGTAGCAAATAAAATGCTGCGTTCAAGTATGTTTTCCAGTTCGCGGACGTTGCCCGGCCAGGAATAAGCGCGGATTTTTTTCATGACTTCACGACTGACTGATTCGACCGCTTTGTTATATTTCTTGCTCAAGCGCTGCACAATCAATTGAACAAGGTAAGGTAAATCTTCCGGGCGTTCTGCCAGGGGAGGTATGCTTAACCGCACCACGTTGAGACGGTAATACAGGTCATTTCGAAACTGGCCTTGCTTGACCAGTTCTTCCAGATTGTTGTTGGTTGCGGAGATGATTCTCAGGTCAACCGATAAGGTTTGTTTGCCGCCGACTCTTTCAAGTTCACCTTCCTGTAGTACCCGGAGTAACCGGGTTTGTGCGGCAGGGGACAGTGAATCGATTTCATCCAGAAACAAGGTCCCGCCTTCAGCCCTCTCAAAATAACCTTGATGCACTTCGATGGCACCGGTGAATGCACCTTTTTCATGTCCAAACAGCACGCTCTCGATCAGACTTTCCGGAATTGCTCCGCAGTTAATGGGGATAAAGGGTTTATTGCAGCGGTCGCTCATGGCATGTATGGCGCGTGCAATCAATTCCTTGCCAACCCCCGTTTGACCGTGAATCAGCACAGTTGCCAGCGTAGGTGCAATGACTTCTATGGATTGCAAGATTTTCTGCATGGCCGGTGATTTGGCAATAATCGCAGGAGGCTGATGTTTTTTTGCGGGCTGCTTGCTTTGTTTGCGCCAAATCTGTTGCATGCTCTGTTCAATGCGGGAGTGCAACTCATTAATATCCTGCATTTCTTTAACAGGTGTGGTGTCGGTGTATTCCATTCCAGGGCGGTCTTTTGCCGCCTTCGGATTGGTGTATACGCAAACTTCACACTTGCCGTCGTGGCGGGCAATGCTTTTTTTGATTTCCACTTTGGCATAACCAAAATTTCTGGCTGCAATTCCACCAAAAACACTGGAAGTCATTCTGCACAATTCAGGAAAATTGGTAACCCGGTCGCCAAAAGGACAGCAGGTATTGGTGACGGTAATGCAATCCTGGTTGCTGGAAACCAGTGAAAATTTACCGCCAATATTGTTTTTAAGGCCGAGGATGAGTTCGGTATAGCTTTCTTTATCGAGTAGTTCGCTTTTATGGGTTTCCTCCCGATAGGTTTCTTCAAAAAAGCACCCTCCAGTCTTGGCAATGTGTTCAATCAATTGCTCGCAGTGTTTTTGTCCCTGTTGTTCGCTGGCATGCATCAGTTCAAGGATGAAAGTTTGCAGAAAAAAAACAGGTGTTAGATCGGAAAGAGAGTTTTTGTTCATGATGATTTGTGAAGTAAATTTTCTCTAATTGAAGCACAGCTTCCTTGGTTCGGTAAAGGTAAAAAACTAAGTTATTGTAATTTAATAGAAATATAATTAATAATTATTGGCACAACACTTGCTGTTATTTCAAAGTAAGACTAACAATAATGAGGAGTTAATAATGAACCAAGAAAAGCCACCTTTAGATCCGCATCCATTAAGCGAGTATGTTGCCTGGGCCGGAAACCGCAACCGTGAACCATTACTAGGTGTTTTAAAAGAAAAGCTGCCTAAAGATCCGGGACTTGTTCTGGAACTGGCCAGCGGCAGTGGCATGCACATCAACTATTTTGCACCGCATTTCGAGCATTTGCATTTTCATCCTTCCGATAAAGACACGGAAGTTTTTGATAATATCAAGAAACTGTCAATCGATCACAAGAATGATAATATCGCCGATCCTGTGCATCTGGATTTAACCAATCCTCAAACCTGGTTTAATCCCGGCAAACCCCATTCATTTTCTGCCATTTTTTGCATCAATATTTTTCAGGTAGCACCTGTTTCAATCGCCGACGGCATGATGGAATGTGCGTCCTATTTGCTTAATGATGATGGTTTTTTGCTGATTTATGGTCCGTTTCAGGTGGAAGGCACATTTACCACCGATTCCAATAAAGAATTTCATGAGACACTGAGTTCTGCGGGCGTTTCAGAATGGGGTTTAAAAGACGTAGCCGATCTGAAAAAGGCAGCGGCCAATCATGGGTTGGAACTAAAAGAGCAGATCAATATGCCGGCTAATAATTTCTCGCTGATATTTGGCAGAAAATAATATACCGTTTAGTTATTCGCCACGAGGGCCCTCGAAGCTAATCCTCGTGGTGGAAATTATGATGAGGTATAACTCTAAGTTTTCTAAATGAAGTTAAATCCGGGAAATTAGGATGGAGAAGAAATGTTCAGCTATTGTCATCGGGGTTGGTCCAGAGCAAGGTTTGGGCGCTACACTCGCCAAATATTTTGCTTCAAAAGGTTTGTTCGTTTATATAGCCGGTCGAAGTGAAGACAAGCTTCAACGGGTTGCGGAAAAAATTCGCCAAAAAGGTGGTTTAGTCAGCACAGTGATTGCCGATGCAACGGTTGAACGCGATGTCGCGCACTTATTTAAAATGGCGCAACTCGATGGTTATAGCATCGATATTGCCGCCTATAATGTAGACAGCAATATTCCATCACCTTTGTTGGAAACGGATGCAGAAACCTTTACCATGCTTTGGCAGCAGAATTGCCTGGGTGCTTTTTTCTTTGGCAAGGAAGCAATTAATGCAATGAAGGAACAACACAAGGGAACGCTATTTTTCACTGGGGCGACAGCGTCACTTAGAGCAAAACCCCCGTTTACCGCATTTGCAGCCGCAAAAGCCGGTTTAAGAGCGTTGGCACAAGGCATGGCAAGAGAGTTTTCGCCGCAAGGCATTCATGTGGTTCATGCTGTAATTGACGGCGTGATTGATGGTGAGCGAGCAAAAAATCAGTTCCCGGACTATGTTAAGGCCAAAGGTAAGGATGGTTTATTGCAATTGGACGCCATCGCCGAAACCTATTGGGCCATCCACAAGCAACATCCTAGCGCATGGACCCATGAACTGGATTTGAGGCCGTTTAAAGAACCGTTTTAGGAGAGATAGCATGTCGGAAACCAAAAACTGGACTTTACGGGGCAGTTATTTTGAAACTTGTAACTGCGAAACCGCCTGTCCTTGCGTATGGCTGCAACCGCCGACACAAGGTGATTGCAAGTTGTTGGTGGCATGGCATATTGAACAAGGGCATCTTGGTGATCAATCACTGGATGGCTTGAATGTTGCCATGGCATGTTACTCACCAGGACTCATGATAGACGGCAATTGGCAGGCGGCTTTATATGTTGACGAACGGACTGATGACAGTCAAGTTGATGCGATTGTGCAAATTTTTAGCGGCCAGAAAGGCGGGCATCCTGCTATTTTAATGAGCTTTGTCGGTGAAGTTTTAGGCGTGAAAAAAGTAAAAATCGATTACCAGGAGCAGGGCAACACTCGGTGTGTGATTATTCCTGAAATAGCTCAGGCCGAGATTGAAAGTATACAGGGCATAACAGGTGGACAAGCAACCATAAACAATCCGCCGCTGTGCGTGGTGACAAGTCACCCCACGGTTGTTGCCAAATCAAAAAATTATCAGTATCAAGATTATGATAAAAGCTGGAAGTTTTCTGAATGTAACGGTTATTTCTCAGCATTTGTTTACCAGCCGTAATGGGCTGGTTTAAAGCTCAAACCTCTATTTTAGCATTTGTACTGGCAGGGATTTTTGCTGCCTGGGGCTATCTGTTTTATCAGCATGATCAAATGACATCTCAACCGATGTCGAGTATGTGGATGCCTCCCTCCGAGCCATTAGCATGGCGTTTTACAGATTTCGCTTTGGTTTATTTTATGTGGGCGGTCATGATGGCGGCAATGATGCTGCCTTCAGCAATCCCCATGATTCTGGCCTTTGCCCGGGTTTGCCGACAACAAAATAAAATACCCCATATACTGACTTACCTGTTCATTTCGGCCTATCTGGGCATATGGCTGTTATTCAGCAGCGCGTTAACGCTGCTGCAATGGCAAATGCATGGACTGGCCTGGTTATCGCCGATGATGGAGAATCAGAATTCGATATTAGCTGCCGGTATTTTATTTTTGGCAGGCTTTTATCAGTTTATGCCGATAAAAAATGCCTGTTTGACACACTGCAAAACCCCAATGGGTTTTTTGTTAAATGAATGGCAGGATGGCGCAGCAGGCACATTCAATATGGGGCTGAAACATGGCGCAAACTGTGTAGGCTGTTGCTGGGCACAGATGCTGATCATGTTTGCCGTGGGCGTAATGAACCTGCTGGGAATGGCTTTGATCACCTTGTTGGTTATATTGGAGAAATCTATGCCGCTCGAATCAAAACTTATTTGTAAAACTGTAGGCGTCGCTTTTCTTGCCTGGGGAATTGTTCTGTTATTTGCTTAAAGATTGTCCCTTGTTAAATTCCTATTAAAAAACCTGAGAAGATTATCGTAATGAAAGTTCGCTCGCTATTTGCCTTTTCGATTTTGTTGTCCGCTATCGGCGGCACAGCCAATGCCACGACCTATTCATTGCCGGAAAACAGCAATGACACCGTTATCACTCAATTCCATGACGATGTGCCTTTAACGCGTGCGGAGCAAAACGAGACCTTACCGGATGTGGCCAGGCGCTTTCTTCTGGGACAGACAGAAATAGTGCGGTTGAATCCCAATGTTGATCGCTGGCAAGTCAAAAAAGGCGAGATCGTTCGGTTATCAAACAGACGCATTTTACCGGATACGCCGCACGAAGGAATTACCTTAAATATCGCCGAATACCGCATGTATTATTATCCACCGACCCAAAAAGGGTCGGCGCCACAGGTAATGTCCTATGCTCATGGCATAGGCCGACAAGACTGGAAAACACCTTTGGGCAAAACCAGCATTGTGCGCAAAGTTAAAGATCCTGCATGGCATCCGCCGGAATCAATCAGGCGAGAACACGCGGCAAATGGCGATCCGCTGCCTGCTGTGGTTCCTCCTGGTCCCCATAATCCTCTGGGAGCCTACATGCTGCATCTGGCCGTTCCTGGCGGCTATCTGATACACGGCACGGATATTGACAAGATTTACGGCATAGGGATGCAGATAACGCACGGCTGCGTTCGCATGTACCCTGAAGATATTGAGGCGTTATACAACTCGGTTCCGGTCGGAACGCCGGTCTATATGGTCAAGCAACCCATCAAGGTTGGATGGCTGGATAATATCCTTTACATAGAAGCGCATCCTGACTTGGAGGGTGAGGAAACAACGCTGGATCAGAAATTGGATGTGGCGTTGAAGCTTATCCAAAAAGCCAATAATATCGCCAGGGATGGTGTGTATGCCGCAAGTCAGTCGGTAGATGGCGCGGCGCAGGAACTGCCTGAGATTGACCGAAAAGCTTTAAATCAAGCGCTTACAGCCCTGGATGGGAATCCGGTGGCGCTTTATAAAAGACCGCCACAGCAAGCATTACCGGTATCGTTGCCGACGGGTCATGGCTCCAAGGAAGGCTACTATCATGGCACTTAGTGCGTTTATTCAAGGCAGAAATAATTGCGCGGCGGCTATGGGGTTCGAGGAAAAATAGCAATGCAGGTAACTGGCAGTTAACCTGTTTAACTGATAAATGGCTTCGCCTTCTGACGTGTTTTGCACGCGCTCGCCAAAGGCAATAGGGGCAAGCGGCGTTTCTATCAGGGAATGGTGGAAGGTATGGCTGCGCAACACGCCGCCGGGCATGGGTGCGGATTGATAGCCCAAGCCTTTCAGCCGGGTTTGCATGACAGCGTGACCGGGTAACAGGCCAGCCATGTCACCGCGGTTTCCGGCTTTATCTGTCAATGATTCCAGTAAATACAGCATACCGCCGCATTCGGCGTATATCGGTTTGCCTTGTTGAAAATGCTTTTGCAATGCCGACTTTATAGCCTGATTATCCTGTAGTGTTTGCAAATGCAGCTCGGGGTAACCGCCCGGCAGGTAAATGCTGTCTACATCAGGCAGTGCGGAATCCGCAAGCGGCGAAAAAAACGTTAGTGTCGCGCCCATCGCGCGCAGCAAATCCAGGTTGGCGGCGTAAATAAATGAAAATGCAGTGTCACGGGCAATACCGATGCAGATGCCTGATAACAGTTGAGGCAGCGTTTCCAGTTTGGGGAATGTAAATTCCACAGCTTCCGGCAAGTTTGTCAGACCGGTTGAGGCAATTGCCGTTGCTGCGGCCAGCATCCGTGAATCGAGATCAAGCACTTCTTCTGCCTGAACCAAGCCCAGATGCCGTTCCGGCAATACAAACTGGCTGTCGCGAGGTATCCCGCCGAAGTAGCGTAGATCAGACGGCATGCCTTGCATGATCATTTCGTTATGACGCGGGCTGGCGATGTTATTGGCCAAGACACCGGAGAATAATAGTTTGGGTCGGTAGTTGGCAAGTCCGTAGGCGAGTGCTCCCACCGTTTGTGCTGCACCCGTTGCGTCAATCACGGCCAGCACCGGCACTGAGAATAGTTCGGCCACATCGGCACTGCAAGGCTCGCCATCGAACAAACCCATGACGCCTTCAATCAGTACCAAATCCGCTTCCAGTGCAGCTTCATACAGCAGTCGCCGACATTCAGCTTCACTCATCAACCAAAGATCGAGCTGATACACCGGCTGACCGCAAGCGCGTTCGAGTATCATTGGATCAAGAAAATCAGGGCCGGACTTAAACACCCTGACTTTGCGGCCCTGCTCGACATGATAGCGGGCAAGCGCGGCGGTAATGGTGGTCTTGCCGTGATTGGAGCCGGGCGCGGTGATGAACAGGGCAGGGCAGTGGGTTTTTGGAGCACTCATTTCCAGACAGTTCCGGTTAATTGGGATAACAGTGCCGTCACCGTGTTACGGTTCAGGTGGTAACCGATAAAAACCAGTTCCGATTCCTTAGCGGATTGTTTGGTTGTATCGACGCATATCGCCACGCGTGTACGCACACCCTGCACCAGAATGGATTGAGCCGGGGCAGTCTTGATAAAGCCTTTGCTGCGCAACAAGGGTTCAGCTTTAGCTATTTCGATTAATGCATGTTTCAGCGTTTCCGCCTGCTGCGGCTCCTGGCTGCGCAGCACGAACGAGAGCCAGCCCGGGTCCTGTTCATGAAAGTGTTTGTGCGTTGCCAGTCCGTGACTGTGGCCTCCCAAACCGGAATGGGCGTGGCCGTTCAGACGCGCATGGCTAGCCAATGTCGGCGTATCGGAACCTGGTATCGGCGTAAACTGGTGGATGTGCGCGGTAAAGGTAGGCTGGTGCAAGCGCAGGCCCAGGGCAAGCCGGATATCCAGCTGCGCGTTGTAAGCGAGTTCGAGAAAGCGCACGTTCGGCGCACGGTCGCGGACCCGTTGTTCCGCCTGTAATAAAGCTTCTTCATCCAGCGCGTCGATTTTGTTCAACACCACCACATCGGCAAATTCGAGTTGTTGTTCAAACAGGGTCGCGACAGAATCCGCAACCGCTGCATGTGGACTGTCAGCGTTCAAGTCACGGTCAAACTGATCGGACAGCAGCAGTGGCGTATCCACCACGGCCAGCGTGGCATCCAGGATAAAATCCCCGGCCAGTTCGGGTGTCTGCAACAGTTCCATGACTGCTGTAGGCAAGGCAAGCCCGGAGGTTTCTATCAATACATGATCAACATTGGCCCGGCGCTGGGCGATGGCCTGCATGGTGGGGATAAAGTGCTTGTCATCGCCATAGGCAATCAGACCGTAAGGGAAATCATGAATCCGCACATGCTCATCACCGTCAACGCTGTCGTTAATTAGCGCACCGTCGATGGAAACCTCACCAAACTCATTGATCAATAATGCAAGGCGGCGGGTTTGCCGACTTTTAATCAGGCTGCTTAGCAAGGTGGTTTTACCGGAACCGAGAAATCCGGTAACAATGGTGACCGGAATCATGCGTTGATATTCCACGTTTTTAACTGCCGCAATAGGGCATCGAAAGTTGAGGTTGCGAACGGATACTCTAGTTTCGGGCGCTTGATCACCAGCAACGGGATATTTAGCGCCCGTGTTGCCGCCACTTTGGCTTGGTAGCCACCTGCATCGCCGGAATCCTTGGTGATGACGCAATCGATCTTTAAATCCCGCCACAAGGCTGTATTGAAAGCTTCAGAGAACGGTCCTTGCATTGCGCAAATATGGCTGCGCGGTATACCCAGATCGATGGCTCTCTGAATGAATTCAGGCTCAGGCGTTATCCGTACAAACCATTCTCGATCGGAAGCTCCCGGCGCATTGAGAAAGGTAGCCAAATCCTTGGAGCCTGTGGTCAGAAAAATGTGCCGTCCGAGGGCAATGGCCTGCTTGGCTGCATGCTCTATAGAAGAACATGTAGGATGTGCTGATGAAGGAAGCGCATCACTATCAGAAAGATGCGCTTCACTGCGTTCAGCACATCCTACGGAGCTGGGGCGTTCATAACGCAAATAGGGAATATTCAAGCTTTGCGACAAGCCCATCAATTGTTCCGAGATCAGGCTGGCATAAGGGTGTGTTGCATCGACAATCGCCCGCGCATGATTTTGAGTTAGCGCCTGTCTTTGCGCTTCAACGCCCTGATGTCCGGCCCAGACCGATACGCCGGAACAATGCCGGGCGGCAACCTCGCCGCCGTATTCCGTAGCGGCGGATACCACGACAGGATAGCCTTGCTGTGCAAGTTCGTTAGCCAGTGCATTGCCATCGCTGGTGCCGGAAAAAACCCATAGCGCATGCTCGGGCAGTTTATCTGCAACAACCGACTGTTCGGCAGGCGCATCCCAGTTATTGTAGCCGCGCGGTGTAAAAATAAAGCCGCGCTTGCGCTGGGTAAAGCGGTTGCCGATCACGATGGTGGTCAGCATGTCGAACTGCAAAGACAGCAGGTCTTCCAAATGGTGAATGCTGACTTTCTGGCCGGGCCGGTAGGCGTTGTGTATCACGCCGCACAGTGTTTTCGGCGATTTGGATTCCAGCATGATATGTAGGATACGGTACACACCTTCCTGCCGACCGGCGCTTTGCACGTTGTACAACACGCAGGCCAGATCAGCCTGGGCGATGTGCCGTCCGCGCTGCTCTATCCAATCCCAGGGGCACAGCAAATCAGACAGGCTTAGCGTGGCAAAGTCGTGTGACAACGGCGAGCCTAATAACGAGGCGCAGGCATTTGCGGAGGTAATGCCGGGTATCACATTGACTTCATAGTCGTCATCTTCACGCATTTCCTCGAAAGCCAGCGCCGCCATCGCATAAATGCCGATGTCGCCGCTGGAAATTAGCGCGACTTTAGCGCCGCTGCGGGCTTTTTTAATCGCCAATAAGGCGCGCTCGCGTTCCTGAGTCAGCGGTGGCGTGTGGATTTCCTTGCCTGCTATCCACGGCTCAATCCAGCGCAAATACAGATCATAAGCCACGATCACATCACTGTTTCGCAGCGCAGCTTCGGCGCGCGGGACAATCAAATCGCTAAATCCCGGTCCGACCGAAACCAAATTTAATACACCTTTCATTCTTTTATCCACTGATTATTAATCTATATAGCATCTTCAACTACGGCCACGGCAACGCCGTTTAAAGCCATTTTGGGTACGATCAATTTTCCTCGTGTGCTGGCAATCAACGCGCAGGGTTCGCATACGCCCGGCAATCCAACATTCTGCTGCACCCAGTCCGAGACTTTGGTTACCCAAGGCCGCGCCGCCACTGTTGCACTTGCCAATACGCGCAGCGGCAAATCATGCTGCTGGCAAAACTCCACCAAGCCCGGTTCGTTTGCCTTCAAGTCTATGGTCGCTATTTCGCGCACTTCGTTCAACTGCCGCTCACCCAGGGCCTGCTGCACGGCTGCGGCGATTTGTTCGGCAGTTACGTTTTTACGGCAACCTATACCAACAACCAGCGGTTTCAAGGCTTCGGTTGCCGTAGTGATAATCGGTACTGCGCCGATTGCATTGGCGACGCGGTACGCCAGACGGTTGGCGCCGCCTTCATGACCGGCCAGCAGTGATACAGCGTATCGTCCCGCTTCGTCCAGCACCACCACGGCCGGGTCGCTATGTTTGTCCTGCACCAAGCCATCGAGAAAGCGCACGGCGATGCCGCTGGCGGCAATCATGATCCACTGCGTCTGCTGCCGGTAGGCAGCGGCAAACTGATCTTTCTGCACGACAGCGGGATTCAGCCAAGGTCGATAAAGAGAACCTCCCAGCCGGTTTTGTAACACGTTAGCAAGCGCCTCGCTTTCTGGGCGGACTAGCCAAATGCCGGGTTCTAGCTTCATTTCTCTACCATGAAGATCGTAGTATCCGTTTCCGCGACGAAGTCGGTGAGGTACCCCATATCCAGCTTGTAGTTGGTATGAAATTGGCTTTTGACTGACCCGCCAGAAATCATATGATTATCGAAGATGTCATTTTTTCTCGCCCGATACTTGTCGTGACAGGACATTTTGAGATTTTCTAGCAGGGTGCGAGGCTCTAATCGTGAGTGTTTGCTCTTGCCTATCCAAGTAAGTTTTGATTTTTGTTTCATGCAATCATATTCTTAGCATCGTCATCTACAAAGGTTTGTCCCATCATCATTTCGTAATGTGCGAGATGATTTTCCTTTACAAAAATTTCCTTAAATACGTGGAGATAGGTTTCAACTACCGTATCGTCAATCGACTCATATAGATCGTCAAATGCGAAGTGTGAACCATCATTAACCCACGAGAAAAGTGACTTGCAGATAAATTTCTCCTTCCCCTCAAAACGCTCACAAATCTTGTCGGGATCAATCCCCCCTAATATCTTGAAATAGTTTTCCAGGATTCTTCTCAAAGTATTTTGAATCGTAAGTTTTGAGCGCTCTGACTCTCGAACCTGATCCCAAAGCAATTCGTAAGACGTCTTGATTGGGTTTAGCTCGTATTTTTTTAGTTTGGAGCATAAGTCTGACTTGCGGACAACCCAAAATGTCTCGTCATTCAACTTTTTCTTTTTGTCTCGCTTGGGTTGAAATGTAACCTCTTTGTGGAAATATACGTTGTGCGTAAAAACAAACACCTGCTTAATCTGCCCTTTCCCAGCTCTAACCTCATCAAACAAACCTTTGATGAGACTACTCACTACAAACAAAATATCACTGTCTAGACTGGAAACTGGGTCATCAAAAACGACAACCCTGTCAGTAGTTGTCCCGCTCTCTGAATGACCACCTTTTAGTAGGTGGTAGAAGTAGAGGAAGGTAACAAATGTCTTTTCCCCTTCACTCAACGAGTCTTTAGCATCAGAGTGGTCTTTCCTGATTAATTTATAACTCTTACCGTTGTCCACTTTTGCCAATGAAAACCCTCTGAAGCCGAAGGATGCCAAGAGCTGGTTAATCTCATCAATCGTAGGTTGAATACTGGTTGAATCCTTTTCTAGTGCTTGTATTTCTAAATCCTTCGTTTTCTTGTCTGCTGCTTCAGCTGTCAGGCTTGTCTTAAGCCCTTCAATCGCTTTGCTGAGAGCACTCTTCTTAATATCGTAGTCAGCCAAGTCTGTTTTGAGCTCTACATCGAGTAAATATTTCCAAACCTGCGCCGTGAGTTTGCGCTTCTCTTGCGCCAGATTGGCGACGGTCTTGTTATGCTCAAATACGAGAACATTTGCAGAGCTGATAAGGTTCGTAATTGAGGATGCAATGTTGCTAATAGATTCCAATTCAATGATCTGACTAGGCTCCTTTTTCTTTGTGGCCAGCTTTTGAAAATTTATTGTGATTCTGGAATCCAACAACTCTTTTTCTGTTTTAAGTTTCTCTACATCAAGAAATTTAGAAGGATTGGCGATAATAGTCGTGACCTGTTGCTGAAGCCTCTCCGAATCGCTCGTATAGTTAGTGACCAGTTCATCAATTGCACTACTATCTTCTTCAAAGGCATCATCAAAATACTCATTCAGACTTGTAGCAAAAGCCTCTTCTGTAGTTTGCTGACAAAACGGACACACCGACTCATTCTCAGCGAAAAAAGTTCGCCCCTCTCTAACCCAGTCACTATTTCCGAGCTTCTTGATCATTGCGGCAATATCTACATCCGCTTTACCAAGCACACGCTTATTCAGGATGGGATTGGACTCGTGTGCAATGACTGTTGCTGCATTTATTGTTGAAATAGCTTGTTCGGCAGTCGGGGTTGGACCAAATACAGTTTTTGCTCTCTCTTCAAGTTCAGCCAATGGTTTAAGTGCAGCAGAGTTATTACGCTCCTTCAGCACCCTGTCGCGATAATTATCTTTGCTATTTCGGACACCTTCAAAGGCTTGATCTAATATGGATTTATGCTTGGTGTATGCAGACCAGCACTTGTTCTTGAATGCCTCTTCGATCTTAGCCAACTCAGCTTGTTTACCGCCTAATCCATCGTTCCCACTCAACTGAAGATTAATATTTTCAATCTTTTTTGCTATCGCAGTAAGTTCACCTTTCGCCGTATCAATCTTTACGAGCGTATCGATGTTTTTTTCACCAAGAGTGAAGATGCCCTTAAGCTCAGAAGACTGGTTGAAGTTATGCTCAACAAAATCGCGGTTGTAAACCATTGGCTCTAACTTCGTTCCACCTTTCCATTTCACCTCGCAACTTGGGAAGTCACTTTCATTGGCAATAACACGAGTAATCGTAGTTTTGCCAGAACCATTTGAGCCATAGAAAAAGTTCAACTTCGACAGGCCATTCGCAACTTCCGGAACACTACCGTAAGTTGCGACCTCCTTTATCTGTATCGATTCGATCATTTATTGACTCTGCTTTTCTTTTTCATTTGGCTGTCAAGTCCACTAAGATTTAAATATTAAATCGTCAGTTAATTTTGGACAGGGCTATCAAGCGCGGGCAGTTCAAGCCCCTCAATCTCCTGCAATGACTTGCCCGCAATCCCCTGCAAGTCTCCATACATGCCCACGGTCGCCCCCATCACGCGCTCAATCTGTTGTTCGCGCTTGGCCCATTGTTTCATGATAGCTTTTCTTTCCTTGTCGAGGTCTTCCTGCATGGTAGAAAACGCTTCGACGATAGCCTCCACCCGATGACGAAAGCGCGGCCCGGTGAGGTACTGGTAGACCATCTCAGTTTTGGTTTGCTGGCCTTCTGTGGACTGCCGCGCAAGGGCAAGGTCCAGCAATGACTGGCGCAGAATCATCGCTACAGGCAGTGCAGCTCGTGGGTGTGTTACCCAGACGCCATCTACCATCTCAAAGGTTTCAACGCCTTTCGGTAACACCTGACTCACGATCACGGCGATTTCCGCCTTCGCAGTCCGCTGATCATCGCGAAGTTTCACCAGCCAGGCGTCGCTCCAGTTTTTAGTGCGCTTGAACTCCCACAATATGGTGCCGCCAGAATGGCCGCCGGCGCCGACAACTCGGTGCAGCACATCGCCGCCAAATTCGCCTTTGGGTACTGGCTCGATCGCATCGAAAGGAAATTTTGTGCGCAACAGGTTTTCAAGCTCCAGTTCCTGAACTTCGCCCTGCAATTGTTGTGATCCCTGTTCGGCCCTGCGCTTGAGATCCTCGATCTGTTTCTGCATCGCGGCAATGGTCTGCTCCTTCTCCATTACCTTGAGTTTTTGTTCGTCCTCAGCTTCTTTTTTGGCTTGTTGGCGGGTGGAGTCGAGTCCTTCCTGCACACGTTTTTCAACGGTGAGTTCCAGTTCACGTTTGGCATCATCCAGTTCGCGCTGTTTTTTGATCAGATCGGCCTGTGCCTTCTGTGCTTCGGCAAGTTTTTCTTCACGGCTTTTCAGTATTTCTTGCAGCTCAGTCACTTCACGGGCTTTCTGTTCAAGATCGTTTGCGGCTGCCTGCTTTGCCTTTTTCGCCTCCTCCGCCACGATCCTGGCTCGGTCCTTTTTCAATTGCTCTTCAACCTGATCGGCTACTTGCTCATCAAGTTTGTTTTTTGCATCGGCCAGTTGTTTTTCCTTCTCACGCATGGCCTGTTCGCGCATGGCAATATCGCTGTCTTTCTGCGCCAATTGCTGTTCAAACTGTTTGCGGGTGGATTCAATCAGTGGCGCGGCCAGCGATTCGGTGAGTTTGATTTCCGTTTTGCAGTTAGGGCAGATGATGGTGGGTTCGGTCATGATTTGATTTCCTTCGAAGTATCTGGTCTGCGCAGTTTCGTGATCCTGCTAATGCCGAACAAAGCGATGTTGAGCAAATCGGCTTTGGTGGATTTTGTCTGTCTGGTTTTGCCTATTTTACCACATGACCATGCCATCAGATTCTCCCATTGACTGGCATTTCTACTGCGTTTTCAGTTTTTTCACGACACGGAAAATATGCGTGTAATCCTTGGAATACAGACTGGATTCGGTTTGTTCTCCGCGCCCTAAAGCCGCTCCCACCAACAGCATGGTAGTGAGGTTCCAGTCGCTACTCTTGGTTTCTTTAAGGATGGTGTTCAAGGTGCCCTGATAAGTCCGCTCTTCCGGCCAGGTTGCCCGATAGACCAGCGCCACCGGCGTGTCATCCGGGTAATGCAGGCGCAGGTCGGCGACTATTTTTTTCAAATGCGGCCCGGACAGGAAGATGCACATGGTCGATTGGTGTTCGGCCAGCCGGGCAATCGATTCCAGTTCCGGCACAGCGGAAGCGCGGCCTGAAACGCGGGTCAGGATCACGGTTTGCGATACTTCCGGTTTGGTCAGTTCGGCTTTAATCGATGCCGCAGCCGAGGTGAACGAGGACACGCCCGGTACAATGTCGTAATCGATGCCCAGCGCATCAAGCCTGCGCATTTGCTCGGCGGTTGCGCCGTAAATGGCAGGGTCGCCGGAATGCAAACGCGCCACATCGCAACCAGCTTCCTGAGCGCGGCGGTAGCAGGCTTCCTGCTGCTCAAGATCGAGCTTGGCGGTGTCGATCAGTTCGGCGTCGGGGCGGCAATGCTGCAACATGTCGGTAGGCACCAGGGAGCCTGCATACAGCACCATGCTCACGCGGCCTAGAATATTTGCGCCGCGCAATGTGATCAGATCTGAAGCGCCGGGGCCTGCGCCGATAAAGTAAACCTTCATGAATGTCTTCTCTCTCTGGGTGTTTTGCGTATGAGTAAAGTGGCGAGATAGCCCATCGCCGATGTGGCGCATAAATCGCTGACATCATCGGCCAGCATTTCGTCGGCCAAACCGATGCGGCGGGCAAAAGCGCAATGCTCGGCGATGCCCATTTCACGGAGCAGAGCCAGCACCCAGGGCAGGCGTGCGCCGATTTTCATCAGCACGACGATGTCATGGCTCTCGATGTCCTGTCGCAGCGCGGCCGCATCTTCGGGGCAGGGCAAAATCAAGGTGCGCTCCTTGCCTACACCCAGCGGCCAGCCCAAAGCCGAGGCCGCAGCTGCATAGCTAGTGATGCCGGGGAAGGTGCGGTGCGGCAAATCCGGCAAATACTCGCGCAAGGCGGCCAATATATAGCCGTAAGTGGAGTAGGTGAGGCTGTCGCCTATGGTCAGGTAAGCCACGTTCAGGCCTGCGCGCAAATCGATCGCGATGGTCTCTGCCAGTTGTGCGTAATGATCGCTCAGCACGGTACGGTCAGGGTCCATAGTGAATTCGATTTCCCGTATCCGCTCCTGAGCGATAGTGATACCTTTTAAGCATTGCAAGGCTACCGAAGTTTCCGAGCTTTGTGCGCGAGGCGCATAGATAATGTCAGCCTGTTGCATTGCCTCTACCGCCGCCAGCGGAATGTAACTCGCAGGCCCAGGTCCCACGCCTATGCCCCAGAATGTTCCCAAAATACTCATACTTCTCCCAAGCTATCAGCTTGTAAATTAAATAGCCGCACTTCAACCTTTTTCACGGCAGGTACGCGTGCATGAACAAGCGCGGCGATGCGCTGCTCTATTTCTGTCCACAACGCGCGCGCGCCGGGTTCGTTTTTCAATTTTTCCATGGCTGCTTCCACTGTATTGGCCCGTTCCAGTTCTTGTACCAGACGGCTGTTGAATCCCCGTTCTGCCGCCACCCGGGCGACAACGCTCATGGCCATGTCGCTCTTGCTGGAGTGCGTATCCCATACGCCGTCCAGTACCTTGGCAAGTTTGCCCGGATGCCCCAGCAGCCATAACACATCCAGATGACGCTGCTGTTCAGCCAATGCCTGTTGCACAAAGTCGAGCGCGTCGCCAAGAAAATTGGCGATCTGCACTGAGCGCTGTTCGGGCAAACCCAGCGTCTCTCTGGCATAGGCGCGGCCGATTTTACCCGGCAGCAAGGCGATGCTATTTATATCGTTGTTTCCCAGTGCGACGCGCACATAAACCTCAATTGAGGCAATCCATGATGCCAGCGACAAGGGCTCGACAATGCCCGAGGTGCCGAGTATCGATATGCCGCCGACTATGCCGAGTCTCGGGTTGAAGGTCTTTCTGGCAATCGCTTCGCCGTTGACACAGCCTATGGTCAGGTCGAAGCCTTGATCCCCGTTCCCTTGCATTTCGGCGACCGCCTGCCGCATCATCTTGCGCGGTGTCGGGTTGATTGCCGGCTCTCCTAACGCTACGCGCAGACCGGGCTGGGTCGCGGTGCCGACGCCGACACCGGCGAAAAAGCGTATCTGTCCTTTGTCGTTTCTGCGCACCTCGGCGAAGATGGTTGCCCCGTGGGTGTTATCCGGGTCATCTCCGCCGTCTTTCAGCACTTCGGCGCGTGCCGTTTGTTCGTCCAGCCTGCAACTGCCCAGTATCGGCACGGTCAGGTAATGGGCATCGTCAGGCAGTGTTATTTGCACCTGTGCGCGGCGCTCGCCGTGCAGTAGCAGGTGGAGCGCGGCTTTAACCGCCGCGGTGGCGCAGCTGCCCGTGGTGCGGCCGCGCCGTAAACCGTTCGGAGCAAGTACGCTGAGATCGAATTCTTTAAGCTCCGTCCGAGCCATATTCTGCAAGCTGGTTTACCGCATCGATCATCAAGCCGTTGACGACGGTTGCCGCCCACGGTGAACCGCCGCGTGTGCCGGTGTTTGTGATGCGCGGCACTTGCAGGCAGCGTTTTAATTCCGCCTTCGACTCGCGGGTGCCGACAAAGCCGACCGGCAGGCCAATCACCAACTGCGGCCGCCAGCCGTGCTCGCGGATCAGGCGCACCGCTTCCATGATGGCTGTAGGCGCATCGCCGATTGACAGCACCAGATCGTTACCGAATTTTTCGAAAGCCCGCCGTATTCCTGCTGCGGAGCGGGTGATGCCCTGCGTTTGCGCCATCAGCGCAGTTTCATGATCATGCACCCCGCACCAGGTTTCGATGCCGAGTTGTTCGAGCAGCGCGCGTTTTAGGCCGGTCTGCACCATGGTCACGTCGGTCACTACAAGCTTGCAGCGGAGCAGGGCACGTATGCCGGTTTCAACCGCACCCGGAGAAAAATAAATATCGTCGACCGCATTAAAATCGCCACTGGTATGCACCAGACGTTGCAGCACGGTCAGATGCGCCTCGGGAAAGGTTGACCAGTCGCGCCCGGCAGCGATGATGCGGAAGCTTTCGGCCTCTATCGGATGCGGTACGTAAGGAGCAAATTCTGTTGCAGCTTCAGCTACATCGGCTTTTTCGAATAGGCCGCGCACCTGAAGATGATGGGGGCGCTGCGGCTCGCCGACCTGTTGTTCAAAACCGACGATTTGTACGCGGTATTTGCACAGCGAACAGTTCATCGCCGCACGGCCTTCCACGGCTTCCTGCGCCCTGGCGATCAGCACATCGGCCACGTTCGGATGCACGCCGAGATAGCCGGCCTTGAGCACTTCCAGATCGGGTTCGCGTTCCTGCATGGCATCGGCGGCTTCATAAATGCGTTTGACCAAAATGCCATCGAACAGAAAAAACGGCACGACGATCAGCCTCGTATAGCCCAGTTTTGCAGCAGCGCGCAGGCCGTCGGCGACCAGCGGTTTGGCCGTGCCTGAATAGCACACAAATGACGCGCCGAAGCCCATGCCTTCTTCGATCATGCGCGCGAACTTGGCGACTTCGCCATTGGCATCGGGGTCGGTGGTGCCTCGGCCGACCAGTACCAGACAGGTATCGTCTCTGCGGACAGTTTTAGAGGATGTCGCTTCGGCCTCGACGATGCGTTGCTGAACCACTTGCAATAGCAGCGAATGCAAGCCCATCGGCGCACCGAAATGAAAGTCGATCTCGGGATGTTCGCGTGCGAAGGTCAGCAGTTCGCTGGGCAAGTCGTTTTTGGCATGGGTTGCCGCCAACAGGATGCCGGGCACCATGACTATTTGCTTGGCGTCGGCGCTTAGTTGATCTGCAATCGCCTGATCGATAGTCGGACTGGCAAATTCCAGATAACCATGGCTTATCGTATGCTGAGGCGCACGCTCCCTGACCAGTTCAACCAGTTGCTCGAATTCCCGAATGCCGTCGGCATCGCGGCTGCCGTGACCTGCGATAACGATGCTGAATTGATGTGTTTCAGCCTGCATCCGGTAACTGCTCCGTTGCTGGTTCGATCTGGCTGGACATCGGTGTGCGGGTGCGGATTAGTATGATACTCATGTCGCTGAATTCCTTTGTCGCGCAGTCGGCGAGCGTACCGTGCCATTCCGCTTCCGAGCGGGTCAGATTTTCCCATACCTCGGTCGGATGGTCGGGTGATATGCCCTGTTCCAACAGGTAAGCCGCGATATGACGCGGCATGAACGAGCGCGCCTCGTCCCACGGGCAGGGAATTACGATTGCATTGCGCTGGTCTTGTAGCACATGCACCAGATGTTGCTTAAACGGGGTCAGATCGCCGCGGCGGTGAAAGGTGATAAATGTCGTTTCGTCAAAACAGACTTTGGCGCGCGACGCGAGTATCTGCGCCGATGATATGCCTGGCACGGTTTCGACCGGATGGCCGCAAGCGCGCTCGACCCGTTCCAGATACTGGAAGCCGCTGAAATGGATGTCGCCCATGAAAACCACGACGCAGTTCTTGCCCGCATGGTGTTCAATCGCAACCTGCGCCAACTGAGCGGTCTGGTCGCGATAGTTCATCGTGACAACTTGCGCTGTATCGGGAATCAGGCTTTGCACGACGTTAATGACGGCATCGAATCCGGCGACCACGTCGGCATTGCGGATCAGTTCCGCGCCGCGCTGGGTAAGGTAAGCAACATCGCCGGGACCTGCGCCTATGCAGATAATCATAATTGTTCCTTGACCGGCTGATAGCTCGGTTTATTGTTCATGTTCATTTAATACATCCACGCACCGTAAGCGCCAGGTTCTCTGCTGTTAATTCTTCCAGCGTCAAGCATTCAGCGCCCAAGGCTTGCGCCAGTTGGCGGGCTCTGCCCAAGCGTAAATAGCCGGTTTCGGTATCGAGCACCAGAGCAGGTATGCCGCGTTCCGCAAGTAATTCTGCAAACCTTAAAGATTCCTGCCAGGGATCGTTGCCATCGTTCAGCGCAACATTGGCCTTGCCGTCGCTGAGCAGCACCAGCAACGGCGGCATGCTGGTTTTTTCCAGCGTTTCCAATGCCACAGACAATGCATGAGGCAACGGCGTGCGCCCGCCGGTAGGCAGTTCGCGCAGGTTTTGTTCGGCAAGATCGACGCTGCGGGTAGGCGGCAGCAGTAATTGTGCGGATTCGCCGCGAAAGCTGATGACGGCCACTTCGTCACGCTGCTGGTAGGCGTCGGTAAGCAGCGACAACACTGCGCCCTTGACGGCCTCCATGCGCCGCTGCGCCGCCATGGAGCCGGAGGCGTCGACGACAAACAGGATCAGGTTGGCGGTTCTGCCTGCCCGGATTTGTTGGTGCAAATCGCTTTTTGTCACCTGGAAATCGTCGGAACCTCGAAGCGCAGCGCTGCGCAATGTCGCGCCGACGGCGAGACTGCTTGGATTATTGTCCGACACGACTCGTACCACACGACCACGCGGTGCATCTTGTACGGTGCTGCGCTTTCCGGAAGCGTACCGGTTGGCAACTACATCGACCTCTATTTTCCGTACATTACCGGCAGACGCGGCGGCGAACACCTGTTGTTTGTCTTCCGACTCACCGTTACTTTCAGCGTTTTCCTGCTCGGAATCTTCAGCGCCAGCTTCGCTTTCATCAGGCGGCTGCATTGCCTGCTGTATCAGCTCATCGAGCTGTTCCTGATCCAGGCCTGGTTGCTCGAACGGCTTGCGTCTGCGCCGGTGCGGCAGTACCAGTTCCGCTGCACCGCGCACGTCTTCAGGCGTTACCTTTGACCGGCCATCGAGCGCCGCCAGTGCACGCGATGCTTTGTGCATGACGATGTCGGCGCGAAGACTCGCCACTTCGAACTCGCAGCACAAGTGGCTGATCAAATCGAGCAGCGCATCATCCAGCGTCACTTCAGGCAGCAATTGCTGCGCCGTGGCGAGTTGATGGCGCAACGCCTGTTGCTCGTGCTTCCAGGCGGCAGCGTAAGCAGTGGGATTGGCCTCGAAGGCGATGCGGCGGCGCACGACCTCGGAGCGTAAAACCTTGTCGCGCGGCGCAGTCACTTCAACCATCAGGCCGAAGCGGTCCAGCAGTTGCGGCCGCAAATCGCCTTCTTCGAGGTTCATCGTGCCTATCAGCGTGAAGCGGGCAGGGTGGGTGACCGACAGGCCTTCGCGCTGCACGACATTGACGCCCATCGCCGCCGCATCCAGCAGCACATCGACCAGATGGTCGGGGAGCAGGTTGACTTCGTCAATATAGAGTATGCCACGGTGCGCCGCAGCCAGTAGGCCGGGCTTGAAAACGCGCTTGCCGCCTTTAAGCGCCTGCTCCAAATCGAGTGTGCCGATAACGCGGTCTTCAGTGGCTCCCAGCGGCAAGGTGACGAAAGGCACGCTGTCGGCTTGCGCCGTGGCGTGCTCGGCATTGCAGGTTTCGCAGTGCTGATAGGGCGCGCCGGGAGCGCAATTAAATGCGCAACCGGCAACCCGTTCGATGAGCGGAAGGATGTCGGTCAGCGCCCGCGCCGCCGTGCTTTTTGCGGTGCCCTTGTCGCCGCGTATCAGTACGCCGCCCAGCGACGGATCGACGGCGCACAGCAGCAACGCAGTCTTGAGCTGGGTTTGTTCGACGATGGCGGAAAAAGGGAAGGTGGCGTGATGCATTATGCACCGCGCGGTGTTTCGCCGCGCGCCTCCAGCAAGGTTTCGCTATGCAGGTATAGAGCCTGCAAAGCATCCAGTGTCTGTTGCTGCGGCTCGGCCCACATGCCGCGACTGGCGGCTTCCAGCAAGCGTTCGGCAATGGCGTTTTGCGCCCACGGATTGGCTTCTTCCAGAAAGCGTTGCATTTCCGGGTCCATCGCGTAAGTCTCGGCGACTTGCTCGTACATCCAGTCGTCCATCACCTGTGCGGTGGCATCGTAGCCGAATAAATAATCGACGGTCGCCGTCAGCTCCAGTCCACCTTTGTAACCATGGCGGCGGATGCTGTCCAGCCATTTGGGGTTGACGACGCGCGAGCGGAACACCCGCAATGTCTCTTCCTTCAGGTCGCGCACTTGCGCCCGCGACGGATCGTGGCTGTCGCCGAAATACTTGCGCGGCTGTGATCCGGTCAAGGCCCTGATAGTGGCGATCATGCCGCCGTGAAATTGCAGATAATCGTCGCTGTCGAAAATATCGTGCTCGCGGTTGTCCTGGTTGTGCAACGCCACCTGAACGCCGGACAGGCGAGTGCGGAATGCATCGCGCTGGTCGTTGCCCTGCTGGCTGCGGCCATAGGCATAGCCGCCCCAGTTGACATAGGCTTCGGCAAAATCGGCATCGGCCTGCCAGTTTTTCTCCTGGATCAGCGGCAATATGCCCGCGCCGTAACTGCCGGGTTTTGCTCCGAAGATACGGAAGGCAGCGCGTTGCGAGGCCTCATCTTCGGTCAGGCCTTTGCCTATCCATTCGCCCAGTTCGGCAAGATAATGCTTGCGTACAAAATTCTGTGACAGTGGTTCGTCCAGCGCAATAATGGCATTAACCGCGTCATCTATCAAATCGATCAGCTGCGGAAAAGCGTCGCGGAAAAAACCGCTGATGCGGGTCGTGACATCGATGCGCGGGCGTTTTAACTCGTCCAGCGGGATAACTTCGACGCCGGTCAAGCGACGGTTTTCGGCTTGCCATACCGGGCGCACGCCGAGCAACGCTAAAATCTGCGCTACGTCGTCGCCGTGGGTGCGCATCGCGCTGGTGCCCCAGATGCTGATGGCGACGCTCTCGGGATAATCGCCGGTTTCGCGTACGTAGCGCGACAGAACTTCGTTGGCTAATTGCTGGCCGACACGCCAAGCGGATTGGGACGGCACGCTGCGCGGATCGACCGAGTAAAAATTGCGTCCGGTCGGCAGGATGCTCGCCATGCCGCGTGTCGGTGAGCCGCTGGGGCCTGCCGGTACGTAGCCGCCTGACAGGCCGCGAAGCAGGTTATCGATCTCGTCGGTGGCTCGGGCAAGATTGGGGGCCAATTCGCGGCAGGCAAAGTTCAGTACCAGTTTTATGCTGCTGTAGTCATCAGTATTGTCGGCAAACGTTTTCTTGATGGCTAGATCTATAGCTGATTCGGGATCAGTATAAGCGAATAGTTCAGTGTATAGGCGTTTGCATAGCGCCTCGATGGTTTCCAAAACATCGGCGTGTGTAGGCAAAGGCCGTCCGGCCAGTTTTTCAAGCTGGGGAATTGTTTGGTCCAGTCGACGGCCCGCGTGTTCGAGCAGAGAGTCCATGCTCAGGCCGAATAACCGCGCAATTTCTGTAGGCAGACCGGGTATGTCCTGATTCGGCAAGCGGGTCAGCGAGACAAGCATGTCTACCAGTTGCTCGTTATCGGGCGCCAGTCCGAGTATATGCAAACCGTCGCGGATTTGCGCCGCGCCTAGCTCACAAAGATAGCCGTCCAGATCCTCGATCAAATGCGCGACATCGGCTCCGGCCATTTTGGTCAGCAGTTCGGGCAGTCCATCTTCGTGATGATCATCATGATTGTGGTGATGCCCGTGATGGTCTTCGTCGTGGTCATGGCCATGTTCGTGGTGATGTTCATGATGATGGTCGTGACCGCGATGCTCATGTTCATGGTGATCGTGGTCATGATGGGCATGGTGCTCATCGTTATGATGGTGATGATGTCCATCATGGTCGTCATCGTAATCATGGTCGTGGTGCAACAGCCGGGCTTGCAAATCGGCATCCAGATTGGTTTCTTTGACCAAATCCCAGATTTGCTGCTGCAACAGCGGCAGTTTGGCCGGGTCAAGCACTTCCACCTGATAATATTCATCGACCAGCTGGGTCAGCTGGGCTAATGCGCCGTATGTGTCGGCGGTGGTCATCGGCGGCGTCAGGTGATCGACCACGACAGCATGGGCGCGGCGCTTGGCCTGTGCGCCTTCGCCTGGATCGTTGATAATGAACGGGTAAAACAGCGGCATATCGGCCAGCAGCGCATCGGGGAAGCAATTTTCGGACAGGCCTACGCCTTTGCCCGGCAGCCATTCGAGCGTGCCGTGCTTGCCGACATGCACTATCGCATCGGCTTTCCATTCGTCGCGCAACCAGCGATACAGCGCATAGTAATGGTGGGTGGGCGGCAAGTCGGGCTGGTGATAAATGGCGTCGGGGTCCATGCCGTAGCCGCGCGGGGGCTGCAACGCCACAAAGCTGTTGCCCAGTTCTATGCCAGCCAAAGCTATATGACCGTTATGCACATAGGCCTCGCCCGGCGCGACTCCCCATTGGGCGGTCATTTTCTGCTGCATCTCAACAGGCAGGTCGTCAAACCATGCTTGATATTGGGCAGCCGGTACGCGGCCGATAGCTTGGGCGAGCTGTTCGGTCGTTAAATAGGTATTGTCGTAAGCACAGCGGTCGATCAGTTCGTGTATCAGCGCCGTGCCGCTTTCCGGCAGATCGCCGATGTTATAGCCGGCGGATTGCATCGCTTGCAGAATCCGCATCAGCGACGCCGGTGCATCTAACCCAACCGCGTTGCCAATTTGCGAGGCCTTGCTGTTGGAGTTGGTGAACACGAAGGCGATGCGTTTGTCGGCATTGTCCAGGCGTTTTAGCCTTGCAAAGCGCATGGCGATTTGGGCAATGCGCGCGACGCGGTCCTGTACCGGTTCGTATTCGATTAGTTCATTCGATATGCCTGAGGCTTTCGCCTTGAACGACAGCGGTACGGTGATGATGCGCCCGTCAAATTCCGGCAGTACAACGTTCATTGCCGCATCCAGCGGATTGAGGCCGCGCGCCGATTGCTCCCATTGATGCTGCATCATGCCGCTGGTGATGGCTTGCAGCACGGGCACATTGAGTTGCTCCAGCACAGATACCGACCTGCCTCCGGGTGTGGCTCCGCCGGGGGTGATTTCGCCCATTGCAAAGGCGGTGGTGTTGATCAGCACGTCAATATGCGCGCCTTGTTCGCCGGTAAAATAACTTAACGCTATAGGAAGGGCATTATCGCTGTGGCCGACTGCCAGGGATGGCGGCCGAGATTGCTCCCGGCAATCCTCGGCATTTCCTCCATCCATGGAGGTCAGAAGTGTCGCAATCGGTAGGGAACCGATGCGATCTGCGCGTAATGACGAGGTGAACACGGGCAATACATTCAGACCGCATTTTTCCAGATTATTAATCAGCGCATCGATAAAACGCGTGTTGCCGCTCATCCAGTGGGCGCGGTAAAACACGATGCCCACGCTGGCCCGATCCGGCTCTCGCAGGGCAAGCCAATCGTCTATGCCGGCATCTTGGGATAAATCGGGGTGATAAATGCCGTGTTCGGGCAAATCGACAGCCGGTTCAAAACCAAAGCCGGTCAGTAAAAAATGATCGGAAAGGTAGCGCAGCAGTTGCGCCATATTGAGGCTGCCGCCCGCCTGAAAATAGGCCTGTACCTGATGCAGCACATCGGATGATACGGTGGAAGCCGCCGCCAATTCGGGGTCAGGCTCGCCGGTGCCGCTGATTGCGATCAGTTGCCGTCCCTGACTTTTGGCGTGACGCACCAAATCGGCAAAGCCGGGCACGCTGCCGAGACGACCCAGTACGCGCAGCACGATGATGCGCGCCGAAGCAAGCTGATGCTCCAATAGCTCGGCCATTTGCGCATCGCTTTCCAATGCCTGCAAGTTAATGCCGGTTACCTCAGGGAAACCTTCCGGCATTTGCGCCAGTGAGCTTTGCAGCACCATGAGGTCGTTGGGTGCATGGGTCAGCAGCGCTAGATTAGACATCGCCGGTACCCAAGCGGTGAAAAACGTGTTCGCTGACTTCGACATCATTTTCCAGATGTTCGCTGACGATGCGGTCCAGTACCGTCTCGTCGGTACAGGAATACCAGACGCCTTCAGGATAAACGACCATAATCGGGCCGTTTTTGCAGACAGCAAAACAGTTTGAGCGGGTGCGTTTTACTTTAAGCTGAGGGCGGGCATCGATTTTCTGGCCTAGCTGTTGAAACGTTTCTTCTTTGTTTCCAGAGCAGCGCGGGCCTGTACACATTAATACGTGTTTGTTGTGGGTTCTCATAACTCTTTTTTGTAAAACTGCCCCATCAAACCACCAATAGCCAGCCAAAAGACAGCGTTGGCAAAAACGGTGGCAATTATAAAAGACTGCGCCAATTCGGCAGGTGCGGCGCTGTTGTGAACTTCCGGTTGTGGTGCATCAATCAGATGAGGCGCTATCAGCAACACGGCGCCATAAAATTTGTTGACCCTGGTTTTGGCAAAAAACAGCAACGACAGCCCGAAAGCGGTATCAAGCACCGTCATCAGCCACCAAACTTGCCGATCTTCCAGTTTGGCCGCTTCAGTGCCGGGAACTTCCGGCGGCAATCCCAAGGAAGGTGCAACGAAAAAGACTGCGTAGCCGGCCAGTCCCCACAACAGACCCTTGCGCCAGTTGCCAGCACCACCACGCAAACACATGCCAGCGCCAATCAGCAGGGCAAAACCCACGCCTAGGCTAATGTTTGCGACTGCAGTAAAAAATGTCCGTTCCCAGCCGTTTTCAGGCTGCCATTCATGGTGTTCGTGACTGTTTTCCGCATTGGCAACGACCGCTGCTGCGGCGTTTTCCTCGTACACTTCTGCCTGGAGCAAGGTCGGGATGACTTGAATTTGTTGAAAGGCGGTTAATAATAAACCCGCCAGTAAGCCTGTCCAGAGAGCTGCAACAACAAGCTCTCTGAAGGTAGTCAGATTAAACATTAATGGCACGGAAAACTGGCAGAATGTCGTCCATCATGAGCAGCGTTATGTAATTGTGCAGTTTCTGCGAAACCGGCGGCATACAACAGCCCCAAGCCAAGCATACCTGCAAGCATAGCTGGAAGTATTTTGTCTTTTAAGACGTCAGAACTGGCTTGTGTTTGAGCGTTGTCGAGCAAAACAGGTGTTGATGACATGTGTTTTCTCCTTGGTAAAGAGACAGCAACAAGCAGGCAACGCACGCGTTACCAGCGGAAATAATCTGTATGGGGAGAAAGTGTAAGACGGACGCGAAGGAGAGCAATCCATCTGAGCGCCCTCCGCGCACAAATTCGATTATCACTTCAGGCCGGTCTCCGGGCTCACGAGTTGAAAGTCATTAAATGAACTTTCAAGGTTAGCGCCTTCCCATGTATTTCACAGTGGCGTTTACCAACCTTTTACTTATTTACCGTTGCGGGGGCAGCGCAGGCTTTGTTTGCTTTTCTTAAGCAAATTCACCAACTTCCCGTTTCAATTCTATGGACGATGGTCCATGAATACCTAAAGCAAGTTATACGGGGCTAGTATATTCACTCGATAAAAAACTAGCAAGCATGAGTCATTACTAATGAAGGCTTAGCTTAAGAGTAACAGGACTTGAGCTGCCGAATGGTTAAGAATTAAGTTAATATTTGTAGCTACGATTTTTTGAATTGTAGTTCTGTTTTGAACAGACATGGTAAAGAAATGCTTTAGGCTTTTGCCGACAATATCTGAAACTTAATTTTCCACTTTGGATCAAACTAGGGCATTTCGCGAATGACGCAGTTCAGTACATAGACAGATTAGTATTACCTATTCAAGTTGAGGACAATGGGCTGCCATCATACTTCCCGCTTTGGAACATTGTCAGTTCCCAACGATGCGCTAATTCATCATGCCGCAGTATGTAAATATCGTTTTCGCCTCCACGTACTTTAAAATAACGGTATTCGGGAGCTAACCAGCGGTCGATTACTTCTTCAATTTCAATAGATTTATCGCCCATATAAAAACGTCGCGGTGTTTCCTCTCCCTGGTAACCGGCATAACATTCCACATGAATTGTTAACGGATCCGTATTCATAGAATTTTTAACCTATGTCGATGCACTGTATAGCCTATGATAATTCTATTTGCACTTTATGATTTTGCTCATAACGATACCCCCCTATTAGAATATGAAAAGTCTACATCACTGGGGAAACGTCTTGTGAATCACTCTCTCAAACGGGATAGTCAGGGAACCTGACTTCACCAATGGCACCGACGTATTCCTAAACCACGCTAACATTCGGGCGCGAACGCACCATTGGCTAATCGGTATTTAGCGATGTAGACTACCTGTTAATTGTAGCACCGCCTCCTTGAGCTTCTTTAAAACACCTTCCGGCTTTAGGTGGTTACCTCGCTAACAAGACGCTGCACTCTGGACGCGGATTCCTCTACGCTGCATCCGTCCAGTGAGCGCTGTCGTTATTACAATTTAAAATACTACACATCCGAATGACTGAGAAGGATCGAAAATAGCCAGTCAGTGACTGATTCAGCAGGGACTAATAACAGATATCAGACTATAGAGGTTAGTGCTTTCCTTGAAACAAACCATCCTGATTATTAGCGGCATGAGCAAGAAAGGCGATTGCTGCGACAATAATGACTTGGGTTAGGCTAATGGAAATACAAGAAAAGTCTGGTTTAAAGATAAATATGGTCGAAAAACAAAAAAAGCTTAAAATGCGTTGCTCTTTTGAAGAGCAGGGATGATTAAATGCAGAAGGACAGCATTTGATTTTTAATGATCTGTATTGTTGAGAATGTCTTAGATGAAGCAAAAAATTACAAAAGCAGTATTTCCGGTTGCGGGTCTCGGAACCCGCTTTTTGCCGGCTACTAAAGCCAGTCCAAAGGAAATGTTACCTGTTGTGGATAAGCCTCTTATCCAGTATGGCGTTGAAGAGGCTGTAGATGCCGGGATTGATACGATTATATTTGTGACGGGAAGAAGCAAAAACGCCATCATGGATCATTTCGACAAAGCCTATGAATTGGAAAATGAATTGGTTCTTCGTGGCAAGACCGAAACATTGAAAATGATTCGGGAGATGATGCCCCCTCACGTGTCATTTGTTTTTATTCGTCAGCCTGAAGCATTGGGATTGGGTCATGCTGTCCTTTGTGCCAAGCATGTTGTCGGCGACGAACCGTTTGCCGTTATTTTGGCCGATGACTTGATCGAGAATGGCGATAACGGTTGCATGCTCCAAATGGTTTCTCAATACGATAAAAATCAGTGCAGCATATTAGGCGTGGAAAGGGTGAATCCTTCAGAAACGGATAAATATGGCATTGTAAAGACAAAAGAAATATCTCCATCCATGGGTCAGGTTGAGCTGATTGTTGAAAAACCGGTTCCTGAGCGGGCTCCTTCAAATCTTGGGGTGGTCGGGCGCTATATTCTGACGCCGGCTATCTTTGACAAGATTGAGCAAACCGAGAGGGGTGCCGGTGGTGAAATTCAGTTGACTGATGCCATTGCCGCACTGATGACTGATGAACAGGTCTTGGCCTATGAGTTTGAAGGTAAACGTTATGATTGCGGATCAAAACTCGGCTATTTGCAGGCAACTGTTGAACATGGCTTGATGCACGATGAACTGAAGGATGATTTTTTGAAGTATCTAAAGACTCTGGTTCTCGATTAATTCCGATAATTCCGAGACAAGGGCGGTCGCCGGGTCGCCCTTTTAAACAGCTTTACGGAACCGCGATAACCTGAGCGAAACCTCCACCGGGGGTGCGAAAATTAGTAGTTTGTCCCTGATACAGACGGGCGCTTAGTAATTGTACCTGTCCTTTGTAAACATAATTACGCAGATCAAGTTTGAGATCGACAATTTCGTTTTCCAGTTTCAATTGTTTCTCGGTAGGCTGCACCAGCGTTTGGGCAACATAGTTTCCCTGCAAGATCTCTCCGAATACCCGTCTGGTTAGTTTATCACCTCGATATGCGGCTTTACTGCCGTAGCCTTTGGCCGGTTTAAAGAACAATTGTTTACGGGCGGTCCACAGTGTTTCAGCATCTTCCGGGTGCACACAAACTGTGTGAGCGATGCCTTCAAGGAGCAGGGTTCTGATGTCTGCGCCAACACCCATATCCCTCAGTGCAGTTTCGTCTGTCAATATCGCCAGATTTCTTTTGTCTGCGTAAAGTGCATGGGCTCTGGGATGTGGCGTGACGACTACTGCTTCGGCCAGATAAGCTTCTAGCAATGGCTTTAGTACTTGCGCTTCTAATGCGAAATCAGTCAACCGATTGTAGACGAGATCGATAGGCAGATTGCCATGCCAAAGTTTTCCATTCTGGTAAACAAGCTCGGAAGGATCGCAAATAATGGTGTTGATGTTATGTTGTTCAAACAGTTTTTTGAACAGCAGAAACTCCGGCAGCATGTATTGGGCTTGCGGATTTTCATCAACGATAGCAATTGAGTGCAAGGGTTGTTGACCTCGTTCAGCTTGCCACTCTTCAAGAAACATGGCCATAAATGCCTGTTCTGGATCTTTGGTGTCCGTTAATTTTCCAGCGTGTTTTTTTTCGGTTAAATCACAGCAGGTCATTTGCGCACGAACCAGGATGGCATTAAGCAATGCTCCGCCAGCATTGGTATTTATTTCAATAAGTTGTGGCCCTTTGGAGCTTAGATGAAAATCATATCCAAAAAAAACGCCATGCGCCTTGGGAATAAATTGCGCGGTTCGGGGCGCATAAGCCAGGACACGTTCCTGATAGGTGGACAAAGAGATAACACTTTCTATAGCCGCAATGATGTCACTTTGTCTGCGTATGCATGGTTCGGGGACAAAGACTGCGGATTCGGCGAAAAGGTGAGGGCGCTCTTCGATGATCATCCGGTATAACAAACTATCATCTTGCAGTTGCCATAAAGCTTGGCGCATAGCTTCCCTATTGAGTGTAACGCAACGGCATTCGCTGTCGAGTGGCTCGATCAATCGAGTGCACGCGTGATCAGCAGATATTTGAGATGTGCTTTGCTTGATGGATAGAGTCATTTTAATTTCATTTGTTACTGGCGATATGCGTTCAAAACATGGTTAATCTGACAGATTATTACAGAAACATCATGTTTAATGGCAGGATTTTAACCGCACATACACAAGGCAGTCGAATCACACTGGATGGATCACATTTATCGGCTAATTTATATTTGCTATTGAGAGTATACGTAGGTTTACCTCATCGGCGCTGGACAATCTACGTTTGCAAAACACGTTACCTGTGTCACAATAAATTTTGTATGTTTGATCAAGAATGATTTGTCCTGTAAATCGCAAAAAAGGTAAAGCTATGTTGTTGGGAAAAAAAGCTAGGAGTGCTTGTCGTTGGACTTTGATAGTTGTCTGTTGGTTTCAAAATGGGGGCACCCTGATAAAACTTGGGATTAATGAAGGCAAATTATTTCAGCGTATTAGCGGACGTTTAATTCGACAAATCGGGCAGTTATCCAACAAAGTTGATCAGCTTGCCTATTCTACTGGATCATCTTGTTTTATAGCGTTGGGCGTAGAAATATGAGTTTTTTACGCCGGTTGACTGAAGAAAACATAAAAAAGCTTAGTTTTGTTGCTGCATTTATTGCTGTGATAGCAGCTGGTGGATGGGTGATTCACAAGTTTGGCAATCCAACTACACCTTTAATCGATGACATAGCGTCAAAGCAATTAATTGTACAGGGTGAAAATGCTTTAAATATCGGCCGCTACGCCGACGCTAAACGGATCTATGAAGAAGAGCTCAAAATCAATCCACAAAATCAGCAAGCTGTATGGGGTCTGAAAAAAGCGCAGGCTCGGGAGATATTATCCGATCCTTCATTTAAACTGAACATTGACAATCTTTATCAGCAAAATCCAAATGATGCCCATGTTAATTTATTTTTAGGCGAGTTTTATGCGGCTAATCATGAATGGGATTTGGCAACAGCCTATTACGAGGAGGCCATTAAACAGAATCCGAAATTGTCGGAAGCGTATTTTGAGTTGTCTGTGCTTTATGATCAACAAGGCAATCTGAATGCTGCCAAGGTTGAGATATTGAAGGCTATTGCCATATCGTCAACACCTAAATATCGAAACAGCCTTGCGACCATCTACTTTAAACAAAAACGTTACGAGGAAGCCATTAGAGAATATCGGAAAAATTTAGAGTATCCGCTTTCAGCGCTTCAGGGCGCAAAGATTTACTGGCATCTGGGTTTTTTAAGTCAGGCGCTGAGCTATCAAGGTCAGGCAATTGGATGGCTAGAGGATGAAACGGTTATGAATAAGTCAGAGAATCAAGATTCTTGGTATTTTGACACCACCTCGGAAAAAAGAACTGAGCTAGTTAATTTAGACGAGAAAAAAAGCTATGCATACTTATGTTTGTCTGTGAGTATGTTTTTGCAAGGAAATACGGAGGGAGCCGAAAATGAAGTGAAAAAAATGCGTGATTTAAATGTTGCCCGTCAAACTGATATTAATAATATTTTAAAAGCTGATTTGGACGCATTAATTCAAGCAAATAATAGTTTTTCAGGGCAGGTTGAGGCGTATAAAAATCTCTATCTGCAAGGCCTGTAAATGTCGCCTACTAAGCTCCTGTCACTAATACATTGTGTGTAAGCGGTCTTAATAGTGAATCTGTCATTTAAATGAAACCAATATTTTACCGTCCTGCGCAATTGCGAGGTTTGGCTTTTCTGGGGCTGTTGTTGTTGGCTCTTGCCATTCTCGGCGGCATGATCTGGCGAAATATCCATCACTTTGAAACCGTTTTTTCCTACGTTAATTATTCTCACCGTATTCAAAATGTATCGGTGGGTTTGCAACAATCATTGATTGAATACCTGACCGAAGTGGTTCCGGATCCCCATCCAGAAGTATTAACTAAGACCCTAGGTGATATGGATGAATTAATGGCCGATAACCGTTACCTGTCAGCGGAAACAAGGGCAAGTCTGGAAGCTGTCAGAAGTATGCTGGCTGATTTGACTGAGTTAAAAAGAGAGGAAAAACATACCCGTTTGTTAACGGCTCTTAAAGTGATGAGTGAAACGCTGGATAATGAGGCGTTGCAGCGAGAACAATTGTTGGAGGGTATTAGTTTAGATACTCAAACTGAACTGTATATGGCATTGGCCATATTCGCAGCAATATTGTTAGTGGCGATAATGTTTTTGCAGCTTAGAATTCTTCATCCCCTTAATGATTTGAAGGAACTTTTACAACGCTTGACGGAAGAGAATTACACACCGATCACTACGGATCATCTTGATCCTCTGTTATTGCCGGTTTTTAACAGCTACAACGAAATGGTTAAACACCTCGCGGAACTGGAAGAAGCCAATCGCTTACATGCACAATCACTGCAACATGAAGTCAGATTAGCCACGCAAGCCTTGCTGGAACAGCAATATAGCCTGGCACGAGCCGACCGGTTAGCGGCAATAGGTGAAGTAGCCGCAGAACTGGCACATGAAATACGCAATCCTCTGGCAGGCATTCAAATTGCGTTCAGTAATTTTCGCCGTGAAACTGATGATATTGACCAGCTCGAAAGACTGGATCTGATCGATTCAGAGCTAAAACGGATGGCGCGATTACTCAACGATATGCTCTCTCAAAGCCGTCATTCGCCTGAGCTGCCTACTGCATTTGATGTGGCAACGCTGATTCGGGACTTGGTTGCATTGACCCGTTATCAGATTGCCGAATCCATTCATCTGGAAATAGATGCTCCCTATGCATTGCCGGTGCAATTGCCTGAGAGCGGATTGCGTCAGGCTTTATTGAATTTAATTTTGAATGCTGCCGATGCACTCGAAGAGAGCTCAGGAGTAATATGTATCAAGGCTCGAAAAGATAGCCAGGGATTACTTATTGATGTGCTGGATAATGGCTCCGGCTTTTCTCAGGACATGCTGGAGCACGGCATTCGCCCATTTCGCACCAGCCGGCAGCGCGGCACCGGGTTGGGGCTAGCCATGGTGCAGCGGTTTGTAAAAGACGTGGATGGCACAATAAAACTAACTAACCGGGAGCCTCATGGTGCATGCGTGTCACTATTGTTGCCGAAAGAATGTCTTGCTGGTAATAAAATATGATAGAAACCCTACTCATCATTGAAGATGAAAAACTGTTAGGCTCTGAGTTATCCCGTCACTACCGACAATTAGGTTGGGATGTTGTGCTGACTACTAATCTGGCCGAAGCCCGGGCGCAACTATTTGAGAAAAAAATAGAGCCGCTACTGATTCTTTCCGACATGAATTTACCGGACGGTAATGCACTGGATTTCATGGAAACGATGAAAAAAAGCATCAGTCCTGCCGACGACTCCAGGGATGGAGGAGGTATACCCTCAAGGGCACAAGGAGCAATGCCGGGAGCGTTTGCCGAGTGGCTGTTTCTGACCGGCTATGGCAGTGTGCCTGATTCGGTTAGAGCTTTAAGGCTGGGTGCTTATGATTTTCTTGAAAAACCTTGTGATCTTGAACGCATCGATCTGGTGGTCACCAGTGCAGCGCGCAGTGCAGCCATCCAACGACGGGTTATCGATCAAACCAAGCAACGGCACCGACGTTATTCGCCGGAAGCCTATGTGGGCCACAGTCGGCAGGCACAAGAAATTCGGCAGTTACTGGTGAAGCTGACACAAGTGCCTTTTAGCGCCTTGATTATCGGCGGAGAAAGCGGCACAGGCAAGGGTTTAGCAGCGCGCATATTGCATTATGGCGGCCCCCGTGCGCAACAACCGATGATTGAAGTGAACTGTGCGGCTTTACCACGGGAATTGCTGGAATCGGAATTGTTCGGTCATGAACCCGGCGCATTTACCGGCGCCGCAGGACGTCATCGCGGTTTGCTGGAACAGGCCGATGGCGGCACGTTGTTTATGGATGAAATCGGTGAAATGCCACTGGATTTGCAGGCCAAGTTGCTTAAGGTGATAGAGGATCACAAAGTACGACGTCTGGGCGGGGAAAAGGAAATCAGTGTTGATGTACAGATTGTAGCCGCCAGTAACCGTGATCTTGAAAAAATGGCGAAGAACGGCAGTTTCCGCGCTGATCTATATCACCGCTTAAGCGTGTTCAAGCTGATATTGCCGCCACTGCGCGAGGCAGTAGAAGACCTGGACGATCTGGTGCCGTTATTTGTTGCCGAATACAATGCCAAAGCCGGACGGCAGGTTAAGGATATACCCGATGCTGTGTGGGACAAGCTTAAGGCACATCACTGGCCGGGCAATGTCAGGGAGCTGCGTAACGTTATTGAACGCTGCGTACTATTTTCTGATGGTCCGACATTTCCCGGGCAATGGCTGCAACTGCCCGGACAGGAAAACAGTCACATAACAAATGGCTTGGATGCCGGAAATAATATTAGTTTGCCTCTGGATGGCAGCATGGCGCTGGACGATATGGATCGATTCATAATCAAGACAGCTTTGGAACGGGCTGATAATAATCTGACAGCCGCTGCAAGAGCGCTGGGAACGACCCGTGAAACGTTACGCTACCGGGTACGCAAATATAATTTGAAAGTATCCGATTGATTTTGAAAGCTGGCTCTATTCAGTCAATTATTCAATAGTAGGGTTGTGTATTTCAGCATTTAACCCGTACATAAGCTTTTTTGAGTTCATTAATAATATTGCCATGCCGGCGCCGCTTGAATCTGCAATCCAATCCGCGATGTCTGAAGAACGACCCTCAACGAAAGACTGATGCCATTCGTCAGATACACCGAATAAGCAGCAAAAGGTAATGCTGATTAAAGCAAGTATAATGGGCGAATCGGTCAGGTGTTTAAAACTGCGCCATGCCAATAATCCCATAATAAAATAGGCTCCGGCGTGATAAATCTTATCCTGATGGATAAACCACATGGGAGCTGGCAGGGATGGCTGATCGGAAAGCCAGTAAATGAACAGGCAATAGAGTAACAAACCAGATGAATCTAAAATTTTAAGCATATGTTCGCCAACTATCTGTAATGAAAAATATATTTGAATTTGCTGAAGCGTGTTTGCATCAGACCCAGATCGATGAAAAATTAGTGCTGACCCATCAAGCCTGGCATGCACAGTTATCGGGGGAGTTAATTCTTGCCCCGGATCAGCCCGTATTACCAATTGACCAGGTGAAATTTCCCGAGAGGCCGGAGTTGCTGCCGCCACGCAATATGCCCAGACGAAAGCTGACTACAGTCGATGGCGTTATCGCTTTTTTCCATGCCATCGCCCATGTTGAATTTGTCGCCATTTATCTGGCCTGGGATATGCTCTATCGTTTCCGTGGAATGCCGGATCAATTCTATCAGGATTGGTTGCGAGTTGCTGATGAAGAAGCGCAGCACTTTGAATTGATCAGAAAACATTTACAGGCCATGCAGGTAGATTATGGTGATTTACCCGCGCACAACGGATTATGGGATCATGCAAAAGATACCGCAGATGATTTACTGGCCAGACTGGCTATGGTTCCCCGTTGTATGGAGGCGCGGGGGCTGGATGTGACTCCGGCAATCATCAAGAAATTCAATACGCTTGGCGATGACGCGAGTGTAGCAATTTTAAATCGCATTTTAACCGATGAAATAGGGCACGTAGAGCTGGGTTCTTACTGGTTTAAGTATGTATGTCAGCAACGTGGCTTCGAGCCTGAGGCCAAGTACCAGCTGTTGATCAAACAATATTATCTGGGGGGTAAGCCCAAAGGCCCTTTCAATAGAGAATTGCGCAAAATTGCCGGTTTCTCCAATGCTGAGCTGGATTGGCTGGAGGCGCGGCATTGAAAAATCATAATATATTCCAATCATCTACTTACATTCTTCAGCAATATCCTATAGTGTAAAGATGGCTAGCACTGTAATTATCCTATGACTGATACTTCAACAACTCAGGATTTACCGCCCTTACTGGAAGTCTTAGAGCAAGACAACGGTCAACGCTGTGTCAAACTATCAGGCAATTGGACTCTTCGCGGTCTGCTGGCAGCTCCTGGGTTAAGCCGGAAAATCAGCCAGTATGCCGTTGATAATATTCAGTGGGATATGCAAGCAGTTGATGTACTTGATAGTGCCAGCGCATTGATTGTCTGGCAGGCATGGGGAAAAAAAATGCCTGCCGCATTACAGATACGGCCCGAACATCAGCGTTTGTTTGACCGGTGGCAAGCACAGGAACTTCCCTCTCCTGAACCCGTCATTCCTCGTTCAAGCCTGGTTGTTAAATACGTGGAAAAGCTGCTTTCAACATTTGGGGGGCAATTATTGGATGTGGCGGCCTTATTGGGACAATTGGTTCTGGATTTAGTTGAACTTTTCCTGAATCCGGGCCGCATTCCCTGGTCGGATATATCCAATACGATTTATGAGGCAGGCGTTCGAGCCTTGGGTATCACTGCATTGGTAGGCTTTTTGATCGGCATAGTGCTCAGTTATCTGTCAGCATTGCAATTAAAAATTTTCGGGGCAGAAATTTATATTATCGACATTCTGGGGATGACTATTATTCGTGAGCTGGGGCCATTGTTAGCGGCTATTCTTGTTGCAGGTCGTTCCGGTTCTGCAATGACAGCGCAAATCGGCATTATGCGGGTTACAGAGGAACTTGATGCGCTATCTGCGATGGGTATTTCCCATTCTTTGCGGCTGATTCTGCCCAAGGTGACAGCTTTGACGATTGTCTTGCCCCTCTTAAGCGTATGGACCAGCGGGATGGGGCTTATAGGCGGGATGTTCTCGGCGCAAAATACACTGGATATCAGTTACCAGCAATTTTTCCTCAGGCTGCCTGATGCAGTGCCGTTGGTTAATGTCTTTATTGGCGTAGGGAAAAGCGCCGTATTCGGTTTGATGATAGCGCTGATTGCCTGCCATTTTGGTTTTCGTATCAAACCTAATACCGAAAGCCTGGGTTACGAAACGACTAATTCCGTGGTGGCGGCGATTACCGTGGTGATCATGTTTGATGCCGTATTTGCCATTTTATTTACCGGTGTGGGCATGCCATGACAGAGTACGCAATCCGGATGGAGCATATTTGGACGAGCTTCGGCGATAAAATAGTCCACCAGGATATCAATCTTTGCCTGGAGCATGGGGAGATATTGGGCTTGGTTGGCGCATCAGGTTGCGGCAAGACGACCTTGCTGCGCGAAATAATTGGTCTGCAAACACCCACGCAGGGCGAGGTATTCGTTATGGGGCGGTCTTTGAAAGATGTTACAGCCAGTCATGGGCAGCGACTGCTTAATAATTGCGGTGTGCTGTTCCAGAAAGGAGCGTTATTCAGTGTCCTGGATGTTTTTGATAATATTGCCTTTCCATTACGGGAACTGGGAATTAAGGATGAAGAATTTATTACGAGAATAGTGTTTATGAAGCTGGCAATGGTAGGGCTATCTGCCCAGGATGCCTGGTTAAAACCGGCCGATCTGTCGGGCGGCATGATCAAGCGGGTAGCGCTCGCCCGCACGATGGCCCTGGATCCGGCTCTTTTGCTGCTCGATGAGCCGACATCAGGTCTGGACCCTATTTTAAGTGAAGATTTGGTCAGCCTGCTAGCTGAACTCCACAGGGATCTTAACTTCACAGCAGTCATGGTTACCCATGATTTGGATATCCTGAGAGATTTGTGTACCAAGGTCGCTGTGCTGGCGGATAATCAATTAGTTGCTTTTGGAACACTGGAGTCGGTTTTAAGTTGCAACCATCCTTTTGTTGAAAGTTTTTTTCACAACAACCGTGCCCGAAGGGTATTTGAATATATCGTCAAGGATGGTGTGTATGCCGCAAGC
>JBAZTN010000005.1:0-37759 GCA_041661895.1 Methylobacter sp.
AATCCCGAGCGGATTTCCATGCCCGACTTTGATGTTGACTTCTGCATGGATCGCCGGGATGAGGTGATCGATTATGTTGCCCGCCATTATGGCCGGGATCACGTTGCGCAGATTATTACCTACGGTTCGATGGCGGCGAAAGCGGTTATTCGGGATGTCGGTCGGGTGTTGGGTTTTGGTTATGGTTTTGTCGATAGATTGGCAAAGCTGATTCCTTTTGAAATCGGTATGACGCTGACTAAAGCGTTAAAAGATAGCCCTGAACTAAAACAGCTTTATGATGCTGAGGAGGAAGTCAGGGCGCTGATCGATATGGCGCTGTCGCTGGAAGGGACTTCCAGAAACGCCGGAAAACACGCCGGTGGTGTGGTGATTTCTCCAACCAAGTTGACCGATTTTACGCCACTTTATTGTGATCAGGACGGCAATAACCTGGTCACCCAGTTCGACAAGGATGACGTGGAAGCGGTCGGTCTGGTCAAGTTTGACTTTCTGGGATTGCGTACGCTGACCATTATTGATTGGGCGCTGCAAACCATTAATCATAAAAAACAGCTGGCTGGAGAACAGCTCGTTGATATAACCACCATCCCCAGAGATGATGCAGATTCCTATAAGCTGTTGACCAATGCCCAGACCACAGCTGTTTTTCAGCTGGAATCCAGGGGCATGAAGGAGCTGATAAAGAAGCTGAAACCGGATTGCTTCGACGATATTATCGCGCTGGTGGCGTTATTCCGTCCGGGGCCGCTGGAATCGGGCATGGTGGACGACTACATCAACGTCAAGCACGGTGCAAAGGCAGAATACGCGCATCCGTTGTTGGTGCCTATTTTAAAGCCCACCAACGGCGTTATTCTGTACCAGGAACAGGTGATGCAAATCGCCCGTGAAATGGCGCTATACACGCTGGGCGGTGCGGATATGCTGCGTCGGGCGATGGGTAAGAAAAAGCCGGAGGAAATGGCCAAGGAGCGGGATAAATTTACCGCCGGTGCGATAGAAAATCAGGTTGATGAAAAAATCGCCACGTATGTTTTCGATTTAATGGAGAAATTTGCCGGTTACGGTTTCAATAAATCGCATTCTGCCGCTTACGCGCTGGTCGCCTATCAAACCGCCTGGCTGAAAGCCCATTATTCTGCCGAGTTTATGGCGGCAGTGTTGTCTGCCGATATGGATAACACCGACAAGGTGGTGATATTGATTGAGGAATGCAGGCAGATGAAGCTGGAAATTCGCCCGCCCACTATCAATGTTTCAAAATACAAATTCACCGTTAACGACGCGGGTCATATTGTTTATGGTTTGGGCGCGCTGAAGGGGGTGGGCGAGGCAGCCATTGAAGAAATGCTGATCGAGCGGGAAGAAAATGGACCGTTTTCCGGCCTGTATGATTTATGCAAGCGGGTTGATTTGCGCAAATTCAACCGGAGGGTGCTTGAAGCGTTGATTCGCGCCGGTGCTTTTGATGAATTCGACGATAACCGGGCCGGGCATTTGGCGGAATTGCCCACCGTATTAAAAGTCGCCGAGCAGCACGGGAAAATGGCGAAAACCGGGCAGAACGATTTGTTTGGCCTGGCCGTTAATGCCGATAATGTGGATGATGTCGATGCTTATGCCACTGTGGTTGAGCCGTGGTCGGAAAATGAACGGCTGGCTGCTGAAAAACTGACGCTGGGTTTGTTTTTAACCGGACATCCGATAAGTCAATACGAACCGGAATTAAAACAGTTTATCCACGGTACCATAGCGTCACTGCTGGCCGATGTGGAGCGATCCAGAGGCAAGATGGAAGCGAGAACGGCCGGTTTGGTCGTCGAGGTCCGTACTCGTCAGACCAAGAATGGTAAAACCATGGGTTTTGCTACGATTGATGACAGAACCGGCAGGCTTGAAATTGCGGCGTTTGGCGATGTTTACGAAAAATACCGGGGTATTTTCTCCCGCGATAGCCTGTTGATTGCCGAAGGGGCATTGGGTATTGATGATTATTTGGGCACGCTGCGCTTAACAGTAGAGAAACTGTACAGTATGGAGCAAGCCAGGGAGGACTTTGCCAGAAGTATTCAGTTAACCTGGAATGCTGCAGAAAATGAGCTGGATTGCGGTGCGTTTGTTGCTAGACTGAGTTCGGCTTTGGCGCCTTTTAAAGGCGGTGGATGTCCGATAGGTATCAATTATACGGCACAATATGCGCGTGCAGCTGTTCAGTTAGGTGATGAGTGGAGGGTACATCCTACGGATGAATTGATTTCGCGCTTAAGGTCGTTGTTCGGAGTTGCAGCAGTAGATATCAGGTACAGATAAAAGGTTCAAGGCCTTAGGCCTTGAACCTTTGTTTTGTCAGTTAAGACTCGGATCCCGTGTCTGGTTTTACCACTTCAACCGGTTTTGGTGCTGGCTCAGTAGCCGGTTTTCTGGCTTCTGAATCCTGATTGCCGATGTTAGCCTGGCTTGAGACATTGGCTTGTGGGGCCGGACGCTCAGTCCTTTCTACTCTTTCAGCAAAGCCATTATCATAACTCCGGGCTTGTGCAGGGCGGGGTTCGCCTCTGTTTTCATTGGCGACTTCGATCGTGCCGTTTGACTCGCTGTCTACAGGTCTTTTGTAGTCAGGGTTGCGCGGCCTTCTACGGTTTGGCCCTCTTCTGGCGCTGCTTCTTTTAGGTTGATCGCCAGCAGGAGTAGAAACCTCCGATGAGCTTGTAGGCATCTCACTAACAGCAACAGACTCCGTTTTGATTTGCTCAGTTTTTGGTGTAGGCAGATTGGCAGGTTCGAGATTGCGTTTTACATTCCGACCTTGTTGACCTCGTGGGTTGCGGTTAGGGCGTGCTACACCTTCGGTTTGTTCTGGCTCTGGTCTTTGCGCTTGTTCAGTCGTTTGACTTTGGCCTTGACCGCGTCCGCGTCCACGGTTTCGCCCCTGATGTCTGGTGCCCTTGCTTCTGCTTGGCTGGCCTTCATCAGATGGTCTAGTTTTTTCAGCGACTTGAACTACTCTTTCTTTTACTTTAGGCTCTGCGCTGGGTGATCCAACGAGTTTATGCCAGAAGCGTTTGATCAGACTGGCTGATTCGCTTTTGTTTTGCACAGGCGCTGGAGAATCATGCAGGAATTCCTGGACTGCCGCTTTTGCAATTCTCGGTTTTACTTGCTGGGCAAATTCAGGGATCGTAATGTCTTCTGCCTTTATCTGCAAGTAGCTGGCTTTTTCTTCAGCCGACTCTTTTTCCTTGATGCGCTCAATGTCGTAAGCAGGAGTTTCCAAGTGTTTGCTAGGCAGGATGACAATGCCAACTTTTAGTCTGGCTTCAATTTGTTCAATAGCGCTACGCTTCTCATTTAAGAGGAAAGTCGCGCATTCAATTGGCAAATGAGCGATGACTTTTTCCGTGCCCTTTTTCATGGCTTCTTCTTCAAGAATACGCAGCACAGATAGCGCGACTGATTCTACATTACGAATAGAGCCTTGGCCTTTGCAACGCGGACACGGCAGCTGAGTCGAATCACCCAAAGAAGGACGCATTCTTTGTCTGGACATTTCCAGTAAACCGAAACGCGAAATGCGGCTGGTTTGAATGCGGGCGCGGTCAATTTTAAGAGCGTCGCGCAGATGATTTTCAACGGTTTTCTGGTTTTTATTGGACATCATGTCGATGAAGTCGATAACAAACAGTCCGCCTAAGTCGCGCAGTCTCAGTTGGCGGGCAATTTCATCGGCCGCCTCCAGGTTAGTATTCAGTGCGGTTTCTTCAATGTCACTGCCTTTGGTGGCGCGTGCCGAATTGATGTCAATTGAGGTTAGCGCTTCGGTATGGTCGATAACCAGTGATCCGCCAGACGGCAGGGAAACTTCACGGCCGTAAGCCACTTCAATTTGGGATTCAATTTGGTAACGGTTAAACAGGGGGACAGCGTCCTTATACAGTTTTGCTTTAGGCAAAAAGTGCGGCATGACCTGTTTTAAGAAGTTTTGTACCTGTTTGAAGGCGTCTTCATTGTCTATCAAAATCTCATCAATATTGCCGCGAAGGTGATCGCGTAGCGCTCTGATGATAACGTTACTTTCCTGAAAGACCAGGAACGGCGCGGTTTGTTCGCTGGAAGATCGTTCTATGACTTCCCATAACTGCAGCAGGTAATTTAAATCCCATTGCAGTTCTTCAACGTTTTTGCCGCATCCTGCGGTTCTAATAATAAGTCCCATGGTTTCAGGGATCTCAAGCGCCGCCATAACTTCACGCAAGTCGCTGCGAGTTTCGCCTTCTATGCGCCGTGAAATGCCGCCTGCCTTGGGATTGTTGGGCATCAACACCAGATAGGTGCCCGCCAAACTGATATACGTGGTTAATGCGGCGCCTTTATTGCCTCGTTCTTCTTTTTCAATTTGAACAAGGATTTCCTGGCCTTCTTTGATCAGGTCTTTTATGGCAGGTCGGCGGCCTTCGCTTTCGACGCCTTCCTGGGTTTTGCGGTAGAGTGGGGAGATTTCTTTGAAAGGCAAAAAGCCATGTTTTTCAGCGCCATAGTTTACAAAGGCCGCTTCTAAGCTGGGTTCTACGTGGGTAACGATACCCTTGTAAATGTTGGACTTCTTTTGTTCTTTCGAAGGTACTTCTATGTCAAAATCATAAAGTTTTTGACCGTCTACCAAGGCGACTCGCAGTTCTTCCGGCTGCGTAGCGTTGATAAGCATTCTTTTCATTCAATATTCCTTGTTGTTTCCTGCTCCAAATATCAGATTTTACTGAACAGACTGGTTTTGGTCATCGTGCTAAGTTAAGTTTGTAAGGACAAATTGGGTGTTTTATTGGCCAATAATAACTTTTAGCTTAGTTTTTTACGGTTTATGTACCGTGTCTGGGTGTCGTATTTTGTATCACGGTTTTCGCATGAGCGAAGACCCTATTGGTACACAGGCAGATACTAAGCAAATAAATATTCTTTTTCAGTCTTGGTTGTAAATTCTGTCTTAAACAGGAGTTATAAATCGTTCGTCATGGGTCGAACGATGAACCCGAAAATCTTACAATGATGAGACAGGGTGGCGAAAGCACTGAATTAATCATCACTGAGCAGCTCCAAGGCAGTTTCATTTTTGAAATCCGCAGAGCAAAAGCATGTTTTTTATATTATAAACTTGCTTAATATAGCAACCTTATAGCATTACATCAATTTAAAGAATCAATCATAACAAGATACTGGTATTATTTACACTATGAATAGTGAAGAAAAAAGTGCATTACCCAAAGTTCAATTGGTCGAAATTACAGAAGAAAATTGCGACCAGAGATTGGACAATTTTTTAATTACCCGCCTGAAGGGTGTTCCTAAAAGCCGTATTTACAGGATTGTTCGTAAAGGTGAAGTCAGAGTCAATAAAGGTCGCGTCGATGTTAAATACCGGTTAGTGTCAGGCGATATCGTAAGAATTCCTCCGGTAAGAGTGGCCGAAAAGGCAGAGGAAACGTTTGTTGGTCAAAGTTTGAAAGATGCTTTACAAAAAAACATACTCTATGAAGATGAAGCATTTTTAGTGTTAAATAAACCGGCCGGTTTTGCCGTTCACGGCGGCAGCGGCATTAACTCAGGGATTATTGAGGGGCTTCGGCAGATAAGGCCGGAAGCCCATTTTCTGGAGCTTGTGCACAGGCTTGACCGGGATACCTCTGGTTGTCTGTTGGTGGCAAAGAAACGCAGCGCCTTGCGTAAATTGCATGAGCTTTTCCGGGATGATCACGTTCATAAAACTTATATTGCGTTGTTAGCAGGGCAATGGGCCAGAAAGAAATTGGTGGTAACAGCGCCTTTGCTTAAAAATGTCAGTAAAGGCGGTGAGCGTATGGTTGTTATCAGCCAAGCTGGCAAAGAGGCTGAAACGCTTTTCAGGCGGTTGAAGTTATTTCGTGATTCTACCTTGGTAGAGGCTTCGCCAAAAACCGGACGTACCCATCAAATACGTGTTCATGCCGCCAGTTTAGGGCACCCGATAGTAGGTGATGATCGTTATGGGATAGATGAGGTTAACCGTGGATTTAAGGCCAGAGGCTATAAGCGCATGTTTTTACATGCGGAAAAGTTGAAGTTTCAGCACCCTGTAACGGGTGAGCCGTTGACAATTTTGGCGCCTTTGCCCCAGCAATTGGAAGATTTGATAAAAAATGAAGAACAGGTTTGATTTAATCATATTTGATTGGGACGGTACATTAGTCAATTCCATAGACTGGATTGTACATTGCTTACAAAAGGCGGCGGAGCAATGTGATTGTGTTATTCCGGAGCGACAGTCTGCAAAACATGTGATTGGCTTAAGTATAAAGAATGCAGTTGATGCATTATTTCCTGGAATTGATGAGGCAACGCTGGATCAATTGGTTGTCTGTTACAGCCAGGAATACCACTCCAGAGAAGCCGGCAGGGAAGATTTTTTCCCCGGAGTTTATGATATGTTGGTGCAACTGAAACAGACAGGCTATCAATTGGCCGTCGCTACCGGGAAAAACAGGGCGGGTTTGCAGCAGGCATTACAGGCTACAGGAACAGAAGAGCTGTTTTGTGTTACCCGTTGTGCCGATGAAACCGCATCCAAGCCGGATCCAAGAATGATAAGGGAGATTATTGAACATACCAATGCAGCCAATGAACGGGTTTTAATGGTGGGCGATTCTATCCATGACTTGCAAATGGCGTTGAATGCCCAAATATCATCGGTTGCCGTGTCGTGTGGAGCGCATCCGGAAGATATATTGCAACAATATAATCCGCTGATATGCTTGCAGCAGCCCGCGGAATTACTGAATATTATTAGAGGTTAAGAAGTAATGGACAATCAGGTTAAAACAGATGTTATTCATGAATCCGGTTGGGAGCGTGAAGTTGTTGAAAAGTTGGCGTTCGCCGCAGTCACTGAGCAAAGAAGAGCGAGACGTTGGGGAGTCTTTTTTAAGGGCTTGATGTTTTTGTATCTGCTTGCTGTGTTTGGTGTAGCAATGTATCCGAAGTTTAAGCAGGATATAGGGGCTGGCGGCGAATATCATACTGCCATCGTTGATGTGGTTGGCGCGATTGCAGAAGATAAAGAGGCTAATGCGGATGCTATTATCGAGAGTTTGAGGGATGCAGTTAAAGACAAGCACACCAAAGGCATTATTCTGCATGCAAATTCACCTGGAGGTAGTCCTGTACAGTCCTCTTATGTCTATGAAGAAATCAGGAAAATAAAAAAAGAACATCCTGAATTGCCGATTTATTCAGTAGTCAGCGATATTTGCGCATCAGGTTGTTACTACATTGCCTCAGCAAGCGATAAGATTTTTGTTAATCCGTCCAGCCTTATTGGTTCTATAGGCGTATTGATGGATGGGTTTGGCTTCGTTGATGTCATGCAAAAGATGGGTGTAGAGCGTCGATTGCTGACTGCAGGGGCTCATAAAGCCATGCTCGATCCTTTTTCACCGCCTAAGGAAGACGAAACCCGATACATGCAAGGTCTATTAGATCAGGTTCATCAGCAGTTTATAAGCGCTGTAAAAGCTGGCCGTGGTGACAGACTTAAAGAAACGCCTGATATGTTTTCAGGCTTGGTCTGGACGGGCGAGGAAGGCGTAAAGCTGGGTGTTGCTGATGGTTATGGTAATCAGGACACTGTGGCCAAGGAGCTGATCGGTGCTGAAAAGCTGGTTGACTTCACGCAGCAGGAACAGTTGCTTGATAAATTGGCAGGCAAGCTGGGCGCATCTTTCGGCCAATCTATTGGCAGCATGGTTCAGGGCCTGTCATTACGGTAACGGGTTCAGTGTTGATTCAGGGTGGTGCATTAAAATTAACCGCTATCAATATGTTAAGAACTTAAGCTCTGGATTGCCCATGAGAAACCTGATTAAAGTAGTTGCGCTGATATTTTTGTTGTCCAATGTCTGTTTTGCAGAAAGTGATAGATTGCTGGCCAGCATCAGCTTGGATGAGGCAACAAAACAGATAATTGAAGGCAGTAATAACCGGGTGCTTGGTGCCACAACAGAAATAATTGATGGCAGAGAAGTACATGTAATTAAAGTTTTAACGCCTGACGGCCGTATTCAGTATTATAAATTTGATGCTGAAACCGGCCAATTAGTTAATGAACCTCACGCATAAACGGAAGGGAAATCATGCGTATTCTTGTTGTTGAAGATGAAGTAAAGCTCTGTGAACAGATTCAGCAGTTTTTTGCTGATAAAGGTTTTGCTGTTGATACTGCAAATACCGGTCGCGATGGTTATTACATGGGCAAGGAATATCCGATTGATGCGGCTGTTATCGATATTGGTCTTCCCGATTTTTCAGGCATCGAGCTCATTAAACGCTTGCGTAAAGACAAGGTTTCCGTACCCATTTTGATTTTAACTGCCCGTAGCCGTTGGCAGGAAAAAGTAGAGGGACTTGAAGCCGGGGCTGATGATTATCTGGTTAAACCTTTTCATTACGAAGAGTTGCTGGCCAGGATTAACGCCTTGATAAGACGCTCAGTTGGGCAGGCTCATCCTGTATTAACCCATGACAATATTGAGCTGGATACGGTGGCGCAGGAAGTCTCTGTTTCTGGCGTGAAACTGGAGTTAACGGCTTACGAATATAAGGTTCTCGAATATTTAATGTTTCGTAAGGGCGAAGTTATTTCAAAATCTGTTTTGACGGCGCATATTTATGATGAAGATTTTGACCGTGACAGTAATGTCCTTGAGGTTTTTATCGGTCGGTTACGAAAGAAACTTGATCCTGATGGCACGCGTCAGCCTATTGAAACATTGCGTGGACGAGGCTATCTGATTTCTGCCAGGCAATCTTGATTTTTTGTCTATTCTATCCTGATTGATTTTCAATCACCCATCTCCAAAGGCCTGGAATGCAAACTAAGTCACTAAGCTTTCGATTGCTGGTTTCTGCATGTCTTGTGCTTGTTGCTTTCTTCGCGCTTGTTTCCCTCGTTCTTGAGCAGAGTTTTCGTGAAAGTGCGGAGCAGGCATTAAAGGAAAATTTGCAGGTTCAGGTGTACTCTCTTTTATCGGCCGCTGAACTGAAGAATTCCGGTGAATTAAGCATGCCGCCCAGCTTGCCGGAGCCAAGATTCGCAACGCCGGGTTCCGGTCTTTATGCCTTTATTCAATTGGCAAAAAAAAATTTGGTCTGGCGTTCGCCATCAGCAATCGGTCTGGATGTGATTGCTCCGCCTGAATTAAGCTCGGGTAATTCGGTATTTTTGTTGAATGAGCAGGGTCGGTATGTCCTTCATTACGATGTCATCTGGCAAAATGTGGCCGGTGTGGAGCGTGAATATATCTTTACCGTAACTGAGGATGCCCAGTTTGTCCTTCATCAGGTGGAACGTTTTCGGAAAACATTAAGAGCCTGGTTGCTGGTTCTTGGATTATCCTTAATCTTTATCCAGTTTGCCTTGTTACGCTGGAGTTTAAAGCCCCTGCGAATTATCGTAAAAGATCTTGAGGATGTGGAAAAAGGCAGCAAGACCCATTTGGACGGGTACTATGCAACTGAGCTGGAAGGGCTGGCCGGTCATCTCAATTCCTTCATCAACAGTGAAAGGGCGCATCTGGAACGTTATCGCAACGCGCTGGCGGATTTGGCGCACAGCTTGAAAACGCCGCTGTCGATATTGCGCGGTTGTGTTGAATCTTTCAGTGTTAACAAGGAGTCGGTGAAAGAACAGATTCTCCGTATGGATGAAATTGTTGAGTATCAATTGCAGCGTGCTGCTGCAAAAGGCGAGCATAAATCGACCAGGACAGTCGATGTCTCGGCTGTTATCAACAAAATAAGCGCATCGTTAAGCAAGGTCTATCTCGATAAACAGATAGCTTTCGATATAGCCATGCTTGAACAAAGCCCGATTTATATTGAAGAAGGAGACCTGTATGAAATAGCCGGTAATTTGATGGATAACGCCTGCAAATGGTGTCGCCACTCGGTAAATATCAGCGTCTCCCTGAATGAACGCAAGGGCAGGCGCAATTATGCTGTATTGCTGCAAATTGAAGATGACGGGCCAGGTATTCCGGTGGGGAAGCTCAATGAAATCCTGAAAAGAGGCGTCCGCGCCGATGAAAACATTCATGGGCACGGCATTGGCATGGCAGTGGTTTATGAATTAATCGGTCTGTTGGGCGGCAAGTTGGAAGGCAGCAAGAGCGAATCACTGGGCGGTATGAAGTGGAGCGTCTATTTGCCTTGATTCTTAAGAGGGTAAAAGCAAGTAGCCCGTATTCCGTTTCACACGCCTTTGCTGCGATTTTCCATGCGCCGCAGTAATTCAGACATGATCAGCCGATACAGTTCATCGCCCAGATATTTGTCTTCAATGCCGCTGTCGATGTTGGGGTTGTCGTTGACTTCTATGACGTAGCCTTTGCCGTCTTTTTCCTTGACGTCAACACCATATAAACCGTTGCCTATGGGCAGGGTCGCTTTTAATGCGGCGTCGAGCACGGCTTTGGGGACTTCAAAGGTCGGCAAGGTGGCAAAATTGCCGCTATCGATCCGGTTGCCGCCGTGGCGGTAAATCTGCCAGTGATTTTTAACCATGTAATAACGACAGGCGTACAACGCCTTGTTGTTAAATACGCCAATACGCCAGTCAAAATCGGTATAGAGAAATTCCTGAGCCAGCAGCAGCGCGGATTTTTGAAACAATTCCTCCACTTTAAGCTCCAGCTCTTTCCGGTCATTCACTTTAACAATGCCACGAGAAAATGAGCCATCCGGGATTTTGATGACCATTGGAAAGCCGGCTTCTGCTTCCACTCTATCCAAGTGGGCGGCGTTACCTTTGTGCAAAAGCCAAGTCTTAGGTGTAGGCACTTTATGCGTTCGAAACAGATCGGCCAGGTAAACCTTGTTGGTGCAGCGCAGCATGGAGGTTGGATCATCAATGACAACGAGACCTTCGGCCTCGGCTTTTTTGGCAAAACGATAAGTGTGGTGATCTATAGACGTTGTTTCACGTATAAACAGGCCGTCAAATTCGGACAGTCGCACATAGTGTTGCTGTGTTATCAATTCGATCTCAATACCCAGTTCCCTGCCGATTTTAATGAACTTTTTAAGCGCCCCCATATTGCTGGGCGGCAATTGTTCTTCCGGATTGATCAGTATGGCAAGATCGAATCGCGCCGCTTTACGGGCGCGTCCTTTGCGCCAGACTTTTTTACTGAATTTATCCAGCGCGTCGGCGAAAGCGGTTTGCATATCATCATTCAAATTCCGGTGCGATATGGGTTTTAAACCGATGATCTCCCATTGTTGTCGCCAGCGCAACGTCACTTCCAGAATCGGGCAGGGGAAGCGTTCAAAAAGCAGTCTTGTCAGTTCCTGAAGAGTCGGGTCAGGCGTAGTGCCAAAATAACTTAGAAGCGTTATTTCGCTATCCTTATCGGCGGTTTTAAACGCGCGTTCCAAGGTCTGTGACAAGTCTTCAATTTGCAGGCGGTATAGTGCCTTTTTGCCCAGATCATTAAGCACTTTAACAGAAGGAATAACGTGATGGCCTCTCGCTTCGGCCAATAACGAGCAGTAATAACCATCAGAAAGATAGCGGTAGCTGCTGCAAAGATTAATGATGCGTACACGCTGCTGAGAATCCCCTTGCTCGGTAGCAAGATAGGTTTCAAAAGTGATGACCTGATCACTGGGATAATAGGGGTTCCAGTCGGAAATATCATCAACAACCAGAAGGGTACGCGCCATATAAATAAGATCCTGTAGTAAAATTAAAGCGCAATTCTGGAACCAGTCAGTTGTTTGCACAAGGAGTTTTTAGAGGTATTGAAAAATATTTCATGATTAACTTAACTAGGGCTATGCTAAAGAAAATTTCAAGGTAACCGTTATGTCTTATTGTCTTCCTTTCGCCGCTATTGATACCGCCGTTTTTCCAGCCAGCTATGCCGCCGGTCGGCATAGCTGGCTGGCTCAGCTTAAGGAAATGTCTTGCCAAATGAAATACTCGCCTTATCAATGTTGCGGTGTCGGACCAGAAGGGGAATCACTGATTACCGATACAGTCTGGATCGGTTCGAAAGATGCCTCAAGGGTGCTGGTTCTGATTGGCGGAACCCACGGCGTTGAAGGCTTTGCCGGGACTGCCGTGCAGATTGATCTTCTGCGCCTGATTACCGAGGGTCTGGTCGTCATTCCTGCCAATACGGCAGTGTTGATGATACATGCCTTAACACCTTGGGGTTATGCCTGGCAGCGGCGCTGTGATGCGGACGGCGTTGACCTTAACCGTAATATTGTCGATTTTTCCAGGCCGTTGCCTGAAAATAAAGACTATGAATTGCTTCGGGAGACGTTTTATTGGCCGGATGCAATACAAAGAAAGCATAGACTTGCTGAGTTTGAACGGCAGCATGGTCGTGCAGCACTGGAAAAAGCCATCAGTGGTGGGCAGTATAGTGATCCTGCCGGGCCGTTTTATGGTGGCAAAGCGCCAGCGCACGGCAGGCTCGTTACTGAAGATCTTATACGTAAATATAATCTGCATGGACGGGATTTGGCGGTCATCGATGTACATACGGGTTTAGGGTCATACGGCTATGGCGAAATTATTTGCGACCATGATCCAAATAGCGAGGGAACATTTGCAGCCCGTCACTGGTACGGAGACTCAGTTGCCTTGCCTTTGCTGGGAACGTCCAGTTCGGTGCCAAAAACAGGTTTGCTCGATTATGCCTGGCACACCATTATGAACGAACGCAGTTGTTACGTCACCTTGGAATTTGGTACGTTTAGTACCGATCAGTTGTTTGAAATATTATTACGCGATCATCAGCTGTGGGCGCAACTCGATAGCGAACAAGCCCGTCGTCTGGAACACAGTAAAGTCATGCGAGGCCATTTTTGCCCAGAAGATCGGGCCTGGAGGGAAATGGTCTTGTTTCGCGCCAGGCAGGTCATTGCGCAAGGCTTGCAGGGGGTATCATCTTGAGTATTTTAATTCGTCCCGCCCGGTTAACTGATCTCGATCAGCTGGTAGCGCTGGAAAAAACCTGTTTCGAGACCGATCAATTAAGCCGGCGCAGTTTCAAGCACTGGATAACCACAGAGCATCGCGCCTTGCTGGTTGCAGAGCTGGAAAAAGCAATCGTTGGCTATGTTCTTATTATTTATCATCCCGGCACCCGGCTGGCCAGGGTCTACTCGTTGGCCGTTGCGCCTTCGCAAAGAGGTACCGGAGTTGCTAAATTGCTGATGTCGGCCGGTGAACAGGCCGCTAATGATGCCGGCAGGCTGTATCTGCGCCTTGAAGTCAGCGTTGATAACACTTCGGCGATCAAGCTTTACCAAACGCTGGGCTATCAGAAATTCGGCATATACCGCGATTACTATGAAGACCACAAGGACGCATTGCGTTACCAGAAACGTATCCGCCGTTATCGCGATACCTTGCAACACCGGTCGGTACACTGGTTAAGACAAACCACGCCATTTACCTGCGGCCCCGCATCGCTGATGATGGCTATGCATGGACTCAATAGGTCGTATCAGCCATCGCAGGAAGAAGAGATCAACCTCTGGCGTGAAGCAACAACCATTTTTATGACTTCGGGACATGGCGGTTGCCACCCCATAGGTCTGGCGCTGGCGGCAAAACGACGTCAATTTACGGTTGAGGTCTGGGTTAACCAGACCGGAACGTTGTTTATCGACGGCGTACGCAATGAGGAAAAAAAGCAGGTCGTGGAATTGGTCGATAACTGCTTTAAGCGCGAGGCGCAAGAGCAGGGCATCAAAGTGCATTACGCCAATATCAGTCAGAATGACCTGATCAGTGCTTTCAAGTCCGGCGCGATACCGTTGATCCTGATCAGCACCTTCCGGATGGACAGGAAAAAAGCCCCGCACTGGGTGGTGATGAGTGGTTTTGATGATGATTGTCTGTACATGCACGATCCGGATCCCGAGGAAGGACGGCAAAGCGAAATCGATTGTCAGTTTATTCCAATTGCCTTTGAAGATTTCGACCGGATGTCCAGCTTTGGGAAGAACCGGTTAAGGACGGCGGTGATTATTTGGCCGGGGTAAGATGCAATCAGACATTCCCCATATGCATCAATTTACAAAACAACAGTCATTTTGACTTGTGTTATTAAACCGATTCAGCCATAATAGCCGTCCTTTAGCCAGTACGGCTGATGTATAATGGTGATCGTGTCGGTCCTCCCGCAACGATACGCTGTAAACCCCGCCAGGCCCGGAAGGGAGCAACGGTAGCAGCAAACTCGTGTGCCGGGATGTGGCTGGCACGATTACCGCCCACTTATTATCTTTACTATCTTTCGAGCCTGCAATGAATTATCAGGTTCTCGCCAGAAAATGGCGGCCCCATAATTTCACAGAAGTTGTCGGACAAGAGCATGTCGTCAAATCGTTAATGAACGCTTTGCAACATAATCGGCTTCATCACGCCTATTTATTTACTGGAACGCGCGGCGTAGGCAAAACTACCATTGCCCGGATTTTAGCCAAAGCCATCAATTGCGAAAATCTCCAGGATTTTAATCCTTGCGGCGTATGCAGTGTGTGTCGGGATCTGGATGAGGGACGGTTTCTGGATTTGATTGAAGTGGATGCGGCATCACGTACCAAAGTAGAAGATACCCGGGATTTGCTGGACAACGCGCAATACGCGCCCAATCAGGGACGCTATAAAGTCTACCTGATTGACGAAGTACACATGCTATCCGGACACAGCTTCAATGCCTTGTTGAAAACGCTGGAAGAACCGCCCCCTCATGTAAAATTCCTGCTGGCTACCACCGATCCCCATAAAATCCCTGTCACTGTGCTGTCCCGTTGTTTGCAGTTTAATCTCAAACGTTTATTGCCCAGCCAGATTTTTACCCAGATGGAATTCATTCTGCAGCAGGAAAAAATCGAGGCTGAATCAGGCGCTTTAAAATTATTATCGCGCGCCGCCGACGGCAGCATGCGTGACGGTTTAAGCCTGCTGGATCAGGCCATTGTTTATGGCAATGGCAAAGTGAGCGCCGAAGATGTCAGCGCCATGCTGGGCACTGTGGCACAGCAACCGGTTGAGGAAATATTGACGGCTCTGGCCCAGGGTGATGCGGCGGCAATACTCGATAAAATAAATGAAATCGCCAATTTGACGCCGGATTTTAGTGATGTGTTGCAGCAGATATTGCAGGTTCTGCATCGTATTGCGCTGGTGCAACAAATACCCTCTGCGGTGGATCATCAATTTGATGTGGAAATGGTTGCTGCATTGGCATTCCGGTTCACTCCTGAAGACGTACAGCTTTATTACCAGATAGGCCTGGTAGGGCAAAGAGACCTCGATCTGGCTCCCGATCCGCGCAGTGGTTTTGAAATGGTCATGTTGCGTATGCTGACCTTCAGACCGGTTAGCAAGGTTTCAGCGCCGGTTAAACCGGCTCAAGTCATTAATAAAACACAGGCGCAGCCTGCTAATAGCCAGTCGCAGCCTGTTTATAACTCGGCAGTAACGGATCAACCCGCTGTCGCCGCTGGAAAAAGTGTTCAGGAAACCGTTGTTCAAAAGCCCTGTAATAATTGGGCGGAAATGGTTGCAGCGATGAAGATTAGCGGTTTGACCAGAGAACTGGCTCATAATTGCGTACTGGAAAATATTGATGATACAGTCTGCACATTGATGTTGGATCCGGGGCACAAGCAACTGCGCAGCAGTCGTACCGAAGAAAATCTGCAAAAGGCGTTACAGGCATATCGTGGCTCACCGCTGAAACTGGTCATCAATACAGAAAAAACAGCGATTGATACACCGGCGGTGCAATTGACTAAAGAGCGTGAAGACAAACAGCAGGCAGCGGTTGATGCCATTAATTCAGATAGCAATATTCAGGCTTTGAAAGAGCATTTTGGCGCCAGGGTTATGCCCGGCACCATAGAGCCTGTATAAAACAATAGAACGGAGAAAAATATGAAAAATGCACTGGGTAATCTCATGCAGCAAGCCCAAAAAATGCAGGAAGACTTAAAGAAAGTACAGGAAGAACTGGCTGCCATGCAAGTAATGGGCGAATCCGGCGGAGGCTTGGTTACCATCCTGATGACCGGCAAACGCGAAGCCAGAAAAGTAACCATTGATCCGTCCTTGCTGGGCGATGATAAAGATATGCTCGAAGATCTGGTTGCTGCGGCTATCAATGATGCCGTCAATAAAGTCGCAAAAATGAAAAAAGAAAAAATGTCTGGCATCACTGCAGGAATACCTTTGCCTCCCGGTTTTCAAATGCCTTTTTAGTATGCAAAAAAAGGGATTATTAGGGCAGTTGATACAGAACTTATGCTGCCTGCCCGGCGTTGGCCCTAAAACAGCTCAACGCATGGCTTTTCATCTACTCCAGCGTGACCGCAATGGCGCACAAACGCTGGCCGAAACACTGCTGCGCTCAATTGAAGAAATTGGGCATTGCAGGCAATGCCGCACCTTGACTGAAGACAGTCTGTGCGAAATCTGTGGTGATAATTCAAGAGACAGCTCCATTCTCTGTATCGTAGAAAGTCCCTCCGATGTCTGGATTGTAGATCAGGCAACAGTATTCAAAGGGCACTATTTTGTGCTGCATGGCCGATTATCTCCGCTTGATGGTATAGGGCCAGATGAGCTTGGCCTGGATCTGCTTGAACAGCAACTGGCGACAGGTCAGGTTAAAGAACTGATTCTGGCGACCAACTCAACGGTAGAAGGCGAGGCGACAGCCTATTTTATCGGTGAGCTGGCCAGAAAACATCAAGTACAAGCCAGCAGGATTGCGCATGGTGTACCGATGGGTGGCGAGTTGGAATTTACCGATAGCGGCACGTTATCACATGCTTTTAATGGTCGAATAGAAATTTAGGAGAGGTGAACGATGGCTGATTGTTTGTTTTGCAAAATGGTTACCGGTGAAATTAAACCGGATGTGGTTTTTGAAGATGACAGTGTGCTGGCATTCAGAGACATCAATCCTCAAGCCCCCGTGCATATTCTTATTATCCCCAAGCGCCATTTTGCAACCTTGAATGACTTGGATGATGCACTGTTGGCAGGCCGTTTATTACAAACGGCGGTAAAGTTGGCCAAACAGGAGGGCTTGTCTGAAGAAGGTTACAGAACAGTGTTTAACTGTAACAAGAGGGGCGGACAGGATGTTTATCACCTGCATTTGCATCTGTTAGGCGGCCGCCAAATGATCTGGCCGCCAGGTTAAGCAACAGACGGGGAGTCTAATATTATGAATAACATAAACTTAAATAATGAATAATCCACAATACACCCAAGAGCAGGCGCAACTGCTCTATGACACTCTGGTACATCACAACGCATCAACCTTAGAGCCCACATTTGATGCAGAGGAACGTCGTGAGCTTGATGCCGCTCTGGCTACGCTGCGCATGGAGTTATCTTTATTTATAGCGGATGGCTATAAGGGTGAAATAGAAGATGATGAAATGCTTGATGATGATTTACATCAGCAGGATTGGCTGGACGGGCAATAATAATCACCCGTTCGACAGAGGCGAGATTAATCAATAAAATTTTGTGCTTCATGGTTGAAGGCTTGGAGTAGGGATGAGGTAAATACCTCATCATGCATAGACGCAGTGAAGTATGGTAAAAAAAAGATGAAGCAAAATATTATCGTTCGCAAACCCGGTGATTTGACAGTTCCTTGGGCTCAACGAGTCGTCGATAAACATCATGCCGATGCGGTCGTTTCTAATGTAGATATTATTTCTGTCGATATTGGGACGACAACGCGGGTTCGTATCGCTATCGAGCACGATGGGCCGGATACGTTCGCCCGGCGGTGGTTTGTAAAGCTGCCATCAATGGCTCGGCGGGCAAGGATTATTACTGCCTTACCAAGGCTACTGCATACCGAAGTGCGTTTTTATAAAGAAGTTGCTCAGTCGGTACCTCTTGTCATGCCTACTTGCTTGGCGGCACAAAGCAAGTTTGGAATGGGATCAACGCTGGTTCTTGCCGATGTCGCGGAATTTGATGCCACTCCCAGTTGTCCAAGCGATACGCTGACGCTTGCACAAGCTACTTTGGTGATTGAACAACTAGCCCGTTTTCATGCCCATTTTTGGAATAAAGTGGATGTCGAGCCAACTTATCGTTGGTTGGCGGGTCCTGTTCGACGACTAGAAGACCACTTGGGGGCTGCCTTGGCGGTTCCATTAATGAAACGAGGCTTACATCGGGCCGGAGGTCGCGTACCTTCAACTCTCCATGGAGCGGCTGTTCACTATGCCCGTCATCGTCGCAAAGCGATGCGTTTCCTTTCCGCAGCGCCTCAAACACTTATTCATCATGATTGTCACCCCGGTAATTTATTCTGGGACAGATTCCAGCCTGGATTTCTTGATTGGCAACTGGTTCGTATAGGTGATGGAGTGGGTGATGTTGCCTATTTTTTATCCACCGCCCTTGATCCCGAAACTCGACGGCTCCATGAGGCAAGTTTGCTTGCAAAGTATGTTCAGACACTGGCAGACAATGGTGTCGTTGGTATGGATAATACCGTTTTGATGCAACGATACCGTGCTCATATTACCTATGCTTTCGAGGCTATGGTAGTGACGCTTGCCGTGGGCGGCATGATGAATTTGGACGTAAATCTGGAATTGATACGCCGAACAGCGGCTGCCGTAGATGATCTTGACGCTTTTGCGGCTTTGCTGATATGACGTTGATAGCAGCGGGATGAAATAGATAGTGCATCCTGCTTGTTTACCTTACCAACTTTGCATTTATTGATGGCTCATAAGGCGGAACACCCATCGGGGGTTCCGCCTTTTTGATTTATGAAGATTGTTTTTCCAGCAAATAATCCAGCCACAGATTGGAAAGTTTTTCCTGCACGGTATTTTGTCTCAATCGTGCATTCAGGTTTTCGAAATCCACCTTATCCAGATCCTGGTCCTGATTGTAGCAGGAATAAACAAAATATTCGTGTCCGGTTTCAGCATCTACATGCTTGCAAAGACATTGGGCACAGATACCCTTCATCATGCATTGCATGGGCGAGTTGATGGAACCGACGGCGTGATGAACCCTGTTCAGATACGGCTTCAACACATCGTAACGGGCATCTTTCACCGCAGCCATCATCCGGTCTGAGCCGATAACGATGAGGTGATCGACATGAGCCAGCTGGATGGGTTGGTCGCCCAGTTCGTTTTTGGCATAAGCAAGCATGGCCTCAAGAATGTTGCCGACGAAGGTTTTATCTTGGGGCCGCGTGGTTGGTATGGGCTCAACACCGGGTGCTTTGTCTACAGACCAGATAATAATATCCGAGGCAGCCTCAATATCTTCCACTTTAAAGACATCCTGCTTGTATTTATAGCCGGCAAAGTAGATCACTTTGTTACCGGCAGCTCTCAAGGCTTTGCCGATAGAGAAGAGTACGGCATTGCCCAGACCGCCGCCCAGCAGCAAGACGGTTTGGCCGCTAGGTATGTCTGTTGGCGTTCCTGTTACGCCCATGACTACCAGCGGATCGCCTTCTTTCCATGTCGAACACAGACGTGTGGATGAGCCCATCTCCAGAGCAATCAGGGAGATGGTGCCATTTTCTTTGTCGACTTCGGCGCCTGTCAGTGCTATCGCTTCAGATGCCAGTACTGTGCCTTCCACAACTGGCGCATTGGCTTCATAATTCTGTACGCGATAAAACTGACCGGGCTGGAATTTTTCTGCTTGCAAAGGTGCCTTGACGACAACTTCTATAATGGTTGGCGTCAGTCGTTTGATTGAAACGATGGTGGCAGTAAAGGAATCGTCCAATGTCGCGAACAGTTTCTTCAGTGCGGCATCACGTTCAGGCTGCTCAGCCGGATTCAGCTTGGTCAGTTCTTTTTCAAACAGTTTGACGATATAGGGATAACCATTTTTTGCGCTGGCCATGGCCTTGACCACGTTGCCCGCATAAACAGGATGGTTGTCGCCATAAAAACTGATGAATTTGCCGTCTTTTTGGTAAGACGTCAGCGGTGCAGGTTTGCCCAGTTTAGGCGCTGCTTCGTCAGACATGGCAACCAGTTCCACGTCGCCATCATTCCATTCCGGCTCATAGCGCTGGAAGAACCATTTATCCATGACAAAGGTGTTTGGATATTCGCTTTGATAGATGGTGTTCGGCGATGTGCCCGCTGCAATGTAAAGGCTGCGCAAAGGAACGTTCACGGTCAGTCCTGAGCTGATCCATCGGCCGTGTTCGGGCACTAATTTTTCGAACTCTACAGCATTCAGATGACCATATTTATCGGCCAATGCGCTTTGTGGGCTCATGCCTTCGGCCAAGGCGATGCCTTCTTCCAGTGCTTCGGCGATTTCTTCGTGGTTTTGGCGATAGGCTGGTGCATCTTTCATGCCTTTGCGGTAGAACAGCGTCACGCCACCCCATTTTTCAACCAGCGGTTGAAAGTGAGGTTGTTCGCCAGCGGCTTCGGCTCGTTTGCGTTCGGCGACAATTTCCTTGCCATGCGCCAGAAATTCATCAAGGATGGTGATTTCTTCAGCGTCATAACGGTTGCGGACGGTTTGTTCGCCGTACACATTGCTCAGCGTTTCATAGCGGCTCAGTATTTTTTCAACCTGAACGGGATAATACGCCATCAGTTCCGTGGCGGTATCGATAGCGGTCAGACCTCCACCGATTACGCCGGCAGGCAGGCGCACCTGCAAGTTTGCCAGCGAGGAAGCCTTGGCCGCGCCGGTTAACTGCAGTGCCATCAGGAAATCGGAGGCCTTGCGTATGCCACGGATCAGGTTGTTCTTCAGGTCAATAATCGTTGGCTGACCAGCGCCGGAAGCGAGACAGATATGATCAAAGCCCATTTTCCAGGCATCTTCAATGGTGATCGTGCCGCCAAAACGGACGCCGCCATAAGCACGGAATGCTTCACGTCTGAGCAGGGTCAGGTAAATGACTTTAAGGAAGTTCTTGTCCCAACGCACGGTAATGCCGTATTCGGCCACGCCGCCGAATCCGGCCAGGGTGCGTTTATCCAGCTCTTCGTAAATTTCGTTAAAGTCTATAATCGGCTCAGGCGCGTTTTCGCTGTCGCCGGTTAATGCTATCGGCAACGGTTCGAGTTTTAATGCGTCTATGCCCGCAACACCAAAGCCTTCATTCAGTAAATAATGACTCATGGTGTAACCGGCTGGCCCAAGACCTACGACCAGCGCATTCTTGCCGTTGTAAGGCAGCATGTAAGGGCGCTTGACGTTCAACGGGTTCCAGCGGGTCAGTAGGCCGTAAATTTCAAAGCCGTAGGGCATGAACAATACATCTGTCAGCACATTGGTTTCGATTTGCGGAATGTTGACGGGATCGGTTTTTTGATAGATACAGCCCTTCATGCATTCATTGCAGATACGATGGCCTGTGCCCGGGCACATCGGGTTATCGATTGCGATAATCGCTAGCGCGCCGATATTGTCGCCATTGCGTTTGACCAGATGCATCTCAGAGATTTTTTCATCCAGCGGACAACCTGTGGTGGTCACGCCCAACGGATCAACTTTGAAAGTATTGGTTTTCTTGTTGCGCATACCCTTGGAGCATGAATCGGTGTAGCGCTCGTGGCAGTAGATGCAATGATCGACTTCAGACAAGGATTGTCTTTCGTTGTAGCGAGGGTCAGTCAGTTTAAAGCCATCACGGCGGCGGCGGTGTTCCTGTTCGCCCATCCAGGCAGTAAATTCGCCGCGATCCACAACCTCATGCTCGACCAGGTCTTCGAAATCACGTTTTTCAGGAAACTTGAAGCTGAGCCAGTCGGCAACTACGTCGTTATCCTGCTGCGCGACAAAGCTCCAGCGCTGCACGATGTTCATCAGTCCGCCAATAAATTCGGCAGGGTCAGTCAAGCCGATAATATCTCTAAATTCAGTTGCGGCTTCTCCGTGTGCTGTCAGTTTGGCGCGCAGCGCTTGCGCTGCCTGATCAGCATTTTCGTAGCTGCTGTCCTTGCCTTTGGCGAGCAGTCTGTAATGGGCAAATAGCAAGCCGATAGCGGCGCCGGCACGGGCAACGCGGCGTTCGGGGTCGTTGTCTTCATTGGCCTCGGGAAAGCCCGCCGCAATAAGCAGATCAAATTGATTGAGAATGGAAGGAATATTCCAGTCACTGGTGTCCTGATCTTTAAAGGTTAAACCCAGCTTGGCAACGACTTCATTTTTGTAAGCGAAGATAGTATCGATTTCGTCTTTAATCTTTGCGGCTTGATCCTGGTGCTGCTCCGAAACATTGAACAGTTTGGCGACAAATTGACCAACATAAGGCCCCATGCGCACCAGCAGGTCGGAAATTTGTTCTGCTGATAATCCTTCTCCCTGATTTTGGCGATAAGCATCAAATTCGCTGTGCAGTTGCGAATCATGGCGTGCAACTGAAGCGTCAAATACATCCAGCAAATCTTTCAGACGTGCAGAATCATATAAATCAGGGTAGTTAAAGCCGGGGATGCCTAGCGTAAGATTATTTTGTGCCATAGTTCTTGTATTGATTAGCTCGTCTGTTCATACAGGCCACAAGAGTAGCTTTATCTGTAGATGAAGGTTGCTGAAAAGATTAAATTTAACCGCGCATTATAAGCAAATATGACTTTATCCGCCACTGATAATCTTTAATTCATGGTTGATACAAGGGGGTTTATTCGTATCGTTGCCACGCTCCAGTGTGACGATGTGGCTAACTGCTTAAGCATAATCGCGCGGCATTTTCTCTCTAAGCTTTAAAAATCGCTGATACCGTGTCATTGAGATGTCGCCGTTTTCGACGGCTGCGCGTACGGCGCAACCCTTATCAACTAGATGGCGACAGTCCTTAAACTGGCATTTATCAATCAGTGGCTGAAATTCGCGATAACCAAAGGCAAGCTGCTGTTCGGAAAGACCGGCCAATCCGAAAATGGCAACGCCGGGACTATCAATCAAATCGCCGCCTCCATTCAAGTGATACAGCGTTGCCGCCGTTGTGGTATGTCGTCCGTGTTTGGTGGTTGCCGAGATGGTGTTGGTTTTCAGGTCCTTATCGGGAATAATGGCATTGGTCAACGATGACTTGCTGACTCCTGATTGCCCCGCAAAAATACTGACCTGATCTTTTAATGCCTGTTTTAATTCATCCAGTCCAGAGGTATTGGTCGCACTGACCCGATATAGCGCGTAACCCAGGTTTTTATAATCCTGCAGTTCTTTTTCAATGGCGTCTGATTGCGGCAGATCGGTTTTGTTAAGCACCAGTGACGCATCTATATTACGGTTTTCACAAATGGCCAGATATTGGTCTATCAGTAAAAAATCGCAATAAGGTTCAACGGCAAAAACGACAAAGACGGTATCAATATTGGCGGCAACAGGCCGTGTTTTGCCGTTTCTGGACGGGCGCATCAATAACGAACGTCGGGGCAGAATTTCTTCTATGCGCCCTTGATCAGGTGAGGATTGTGTCCATAAAACCTTATCGCCGACTGCGACGGTTTCAAGCCGTCGCAGAGTTTGGCAAAGAACGATTTTATCGTCATGTTCTACAGCAATGCCCTGACCTAAATGGGAAATGACCAGTCCTTCAATTAACTCAGCCATCATGCAGTTTTTATTTTGGACTCTAAGTGAGCAATACGAATAGCCGCAGGCGGATGGCTGTAATGGAAGGCAGAATAAAGCGGATCCGGCGTCAAGGTGCTGGCGTTTTCTTCATACAGCTTAACAAGACCGCTGATCATTTTTTCGGCTTTGGCATTGCTAGATGCAAAGTCATCGGCTTCAAATTCGAATTTACGTTGAAAATAAGCGCTGATGGGTTGGATGAATAGTGTGAATACCGGTGAAACCAGCATGAATAATAATAAGGCGGCAGCGTTTGATGGCTGCTGTACGCCCAGTCCGGTGAAGAACCATTGCTGGTTAATCAGCCAACCCAGAATCGCAAAGCTAATTAATGTCATGATTGAGGTAGCAACCAGCATTTTGATGACGTGTTTGCATTTGAAATGACCCAGTTCGTGAGCCAGTACGGCTTCAAGTTCTTCGTCATCCAGAGACTTGACCAGCGTGTCGAAAAACACGATGCGTTTGTTGTTGCCCAGGCCGGTGAAGTAGGCATTGCCATGACCTGAACGCTTAGAGCCATCCATGATGAAGATGCCCTGGCTGTTAAAGCCGCAACGGGCAAGCAATCCCTGAATCCGGTCTTTTAACGAGCCTTCTTCCATAGGTGTGAATTTATTGAATAATGGCGCGATCACGGTAGGGAAAAGCCAGCTCATCAATAATGAGAAACTGATTAATATGCCCCAGGCCCATAACCACCATAGCGAGCCTATGCTGTCCATAACCCACAAAATCAAAGCCAGCAAAGGGATGCCGATAACGGAAACCAGGGTCAGTTGCAGCAGTTGATCCTTGATGAATTGTTGCGGGGTACTTTTATTAAAGCCATATTTTTCTTCGATAACAAAAGTCTGATAAATGCTGGTGGGAATCTCTACCACAGCCATGATCAGGAAAATAGTAGCTATTGCTGCTATGCCAGCGACTAGTGGTGACAGGTCCAAGGATGTCCAGAACTCGAAAGCCATGTTGATGCCGCCGCCGATGGTCAGCAGCAGCAAGAAAATGGCACCGATGATGCTGTCTATATCGCCTAGCTTGCCTTTTTCTATAGTGTAGTCGGCCGCTTTTTGGTGGGCTTCCAGCGAGACGGTATTCTTGAAGGCTTCAGGCACAGCGGAACGATGGTTTGCAACGTAACTGGCTTGTCGTTTGGACAGCCAAAACTGTATCGAATAAGAAATAATCAGCGCGATTAAGAAGATAAAGGTAAAGGTATTCATGGTTAAAAGCATCAGGTTTAAGGATTAGCCATACAGATTAGCCAATGCTACAATTTACCGCAACCTTATTAATACTATGGAATCAACAAATGGCACAGGATTCGCAGAATCTTATCTGGATAGACCTTGAAATGACCGGCCTTGATCCGGATAGCGATTTGATTATTGAGATTGCTACGGTCGTTACCGATAAGGACTTGAATATCCTTGCCCAAGGTCCTGTGCTGGCCGTGCATCAATCCGATGCGGCACTGGCGGCAATGGATGACTGGAATCAGCTCCACCATGGTCAGTCTGGATTAATTGAGCGCGTCAAGGCTTCTACGATTGATGATGCCGAAGCTGAACGGCTGACCATTGAATTTCTAAAGCAATGGGTGCCTGAGAATACATCACCTATTTGCGGAAACAGTATCGGCCAGGACAGACGATTTCTGTATCGCTACATGCCTAAGCTGGAAGCCTATTTTCATTACCGTAATATCGATGTTTCAACGCTCAAAGAGCTTGCTGCCAGATGGGCGCCTGAAATAAAAGATGGTTTTAATAAGGTATCGTCTCATCAGGCGTTGGACGATATTATTGAATCGATAGAAGAGCTGCGCTATTACCGTGAGCACTTCATAAAGTTCTAGGTTATGAATCAAATTCTTGCTGTTGCGCTGGGCGGGTCGTTCGGTGCAGTGATACGGTTCCTGGTTTCATCGGGTATTTACCAGTGGCTGGGGCGTGGATTTCCCTATGGAACTTTAGTCGTCAACGTTATCGGTTCGTTTATGCTCGGCTTGCTGACCGAATCGCTTATGCTGCAACGCATTACCATCACATTCGAATACAGAGCGGCCATTTTGGTTGGCTTTATAGGCGCGTTTACAACCTTCTCTACGTTTTCCCTGGAAACGTTTTATTTAATAGAGGAGGGCAATTTAACCAAAGCGGCGATGAATATTTTGGTCAGTGTTACGGCCTGTGTATTTGCCATCTGGATTGGATTGCTGTGCGGCAGAGGGTTGTTTTATTATTCAGACGGCGTTATTCAGTGGTCGGGCGGTGTGATTCCTTATGCGTTGATGACCATTAACGCGATAGGTGCTTTTTTGATCAGCATCATAGCGACTATTTTGTTGCAGAAAGTCGCAATAGCCGTGGAATATCGTGTCGTACTCACGGTAATCATGGTGGGTGTTTTTTTAACCCTATCCGGCTTATATTTATTGCTGTTTTTGGTAGAGCATGGATATTCATTTGATGCCAATATGAATTTAATGTTGGGTACTTTTGTCGGCAATAGTCTGGTTTGTATTTTTGTGATTTGGATGGGCTTGCTGTTGGGCAAGCAGATATAAGGAGCGACTTGGTCTAAGGCGGCTACTTTTGGTATCCGTGATTTTTATCATTCCCACTCTCCACTTAAATGGTGCTTAAACCGCACCCTACAACTACACATTTTTTATTAAGGTAACAATGCTGTTATGTTAGATCCCCGTTTATTCAGAACTGAGCTTGATTTTGTTAAGGAACAATTAAATAGGCGCTCGTTTGATTTTAATCCTGAGTATTATTCTGAGTTGGAAGCCAGAAGAAAAGACATACAGGTTAAAACCCAGGAATTACAGAATGAGCGCAATAGCCGTTCCAAAGCGATCGGGCAAGCCAAGGCTAAAGGCGAAGACGTGCAGCCGCTTTTGGACATGGTTCAGCATCTGGGCGATGAGCTTAAGGCCGCGGAAACGGAATTGTCCGAGATTCAGGAAAAAATGACGGCATTGATGGAAGGCATTCCCAATCTTCTGGATGAGACCGTGCCGAACGGCAAGAGTGAAGATGACAATATCGAACTCAGCCGCTGGGGCGAAATTCCAGCATTTGATTTTGAACCTAAAGACCATGTAGATTTAGGCGCAAAGCATAAAGGTATGGATTTTGAATTGGGTGCCAAAATTGCTGGCGCCCGGTTTGTGGTATTAAACGGGCCGTTGGCACGGCTGCAAAGAGCAATTATTCAGCTGATGTTGGATACGCATACCGCCGAACACGGTTATAGTGAAACTTACATGCCTTTTCTGGTCAATGCCGACAGCTTGCGTGGTACAGGCCAGTTGCCCAAGTTTGAAGCCGACCTGTTCAAGGCCAGTGATGATCCTGCCTTATACCTGATCCCTACAGCGGAAGTGCCGGTCACTAATATCGTCAGGGATGTGATTGTTGAAGCCAATGACATGCCGCTTAAGTTTGTCTGTCATAGCCCTTGTTTTCGCAGTGAGGCGGGAGCTTACGGGCGTGATGTGAGAGGCATGATCCGGCAGCATCAATTTGAAAAAGTCGAGATAGTCCAAATTGTAAGGCCTGAAGATTCCGCAGGAGCCCATGAAGAACTGACCAATCATGCCGAAGCTATCCTGAAAAAATTAAACCTGCCTTACCGCAAGATGCTGTTATGTGCAGGCGATACCGGTTTTTCATCGACTAAAACCTATGATCTTGAAGTCTGGCTGCCGGGGCAGGGCGCGTATCGTGAAATATCGTCTTGCAGTAATTTCAAGGACTTTCAGGCTCGCCGTCTACAGGCGCGCTGGCGTAATCCTGAAACCGGCAAGCCTGAGCTGGTGCATACCTTGAATGGCTCTGGCCTGGCCGCCGGCAGGACCTTGATTGCGGTCATGGAAAATTATCAGGATGCACGGGGCCGCATTCATATTCCTGAAGCCTTGCGTCCGTATATGGGCGGCTTGGAAGTTATTGAGTAATAGGGTTAATTTATCCTGTTTTCTAAAAGAATTTTATTAAAGACATAATATCGAATGAGTATAAAAACACGTTTTGCCCCGAGTCCAACCGGTTATTTGCATGTAGGCGGCGCCCGTACTGCCTTGTTTTCCTGGCTTTATGCGCGCAAGCATGGCGGAAAGTTTATTCTAAGGATTGAAGATACCGATTTGGAGCGGTCAACGCAGGAATCTGTCGACGCCATTCTGGAGGGCATGACCTGGTTGGGACTGGAGTATGATGAAGGTCCTTTTTACCAGACCCACCATTTTGACCGTTATAAAGAGGTTATTCAGCAGTTGCTCGACCAAGGCGATGCCTATTATTGCTACTGCAGTAAAGAAGAGCTGGAGCAATTGCGCGCCGAGCAAATGGCTAATAAAGAAAAGCCAAGATATAACGGCAAATGCAGAGATTTGACAGGGCCGAAAAATGACCGGGAAGCGGTCATCCGTTTTAAAAATCCGGTTGACGGGGCGGTAACAATTCCCGATCTGATTAAAGGTGACATTGTTGTTGCCAATAAGGAGCTGGATGATTTGATTATTGCCAGAGGGGATGGCACGCCTACCTACAATTTAACGGTGGTGGTTGATGATATGGATATGAAAGTCAGCCATGTTATTCGTGGTGACGACCATATCAATAACACGCCCCGGCAGATGAACATTCTCAAAGCACTGGGCGTTGAGCTGCCAAAATACGCACATTTGCCTATGATACTGGGTTCGGATGGTGCGCGGCTGTCAAAGCGGCACGGTGCAGTGAGCGTGATGCAGTACCGCGATGACGGCTATTTGCCTGAGGCCTTGCTGAATTATCTGGTTCGTCTGGGCTGGTCGCACGGCGATCAGGAAATCTTTTCCATAGATGAGATGATCGAGCATTTTGCCTTGGAAAATGTCAATGTCTCGGCCTCTACATTCAACACAGAAAAGCTGTTATGGTTGAACCATCAGTACATCATGAACAGTGATCCGGCTCATGTGGCGCGTCATTTAAGCTGGCATATGGGTGAACTGGGTATTGATCCAACTGAAGGTCCCAGTCTTATCGATATGGTCAAGGCCCAACGGGAACGCTGTAAAACCCTGGTTGAAATGGCGGCTGCCAGTGTTTATTTCTATAAGGATTTTGAGGCGTATGATGAGAAAGCGGCTAAAAAGAATTTCACCCCAGGGTCGGATGAGGTTTTAGCGCGGTTGCATGATGAATTTTCAGCTGTGACAGAATGGCAGGGCGAGGCGTTGCACCAGATTGTTGTGAATCTTGCTGAGGCCATGGAACTTGGTTTAGGCAAGGTGGCCCAGCCTTTGCGTGTTGCTGTCTGTGGCTCGGCTGTTTCTCCCGCTATTGATATAACCTTGTCGTTGCTGGGCAAAGAAAAGACGTTGGCCAGAATACAGCGAGCCATTAAGTACATAAAAAATTAAATTAGTGTTGGACTCGAATGAGAATTGCTGTAGAATGCTCGTTCTTAACAGAGGGGCCATAGCTCAATTGGTAGAGCGCAACACTGGCAGTGTTGAGGTCAGCGGTTCGATTCCGCTTGGCTCCACCAAACAGCAAAGGCTGACTAAACCAGTTTTAGTCCCCATCGTCTAGTGGCCTAGGACACCGCCCTTTCACGGCGGTAACGGGGGTTCGAACCCCCCTGGGGACGCCATTATATTAATGGCCTATGTATCTATAGACCTTTTTTATGTCATTTAAGTGACGTAAATAGAGTGTGCAGTACCAGTTTGTTTATAGTATAGGCTGACTAAACCAGTTTTAGTCCCCATCGTCTAGTGGCCTAGGACACCGCCCTTTCACGGCGGTAACGGGGGTTCGAACCCCCCTGGGGACGCCATTATTAGAAGGGTTATCAGAAATGATAACCCTTTTTTTATGCCTGACAGTTTGGCTTCAGCATCAGACATTGCGCTTTTTTCTAAAAAGCGGGTACATTACACGGTTACACAAATATTCTCTGTTCAGGGCTAAAAAAATTCGTGTAAACCGCTGTAAAATAAAACCAGCCATCGTGTTCTATACATTAGTCATAAACTGATTAATGGCTGGTTTCCAATCGTGTAATGGCATGGACCATTTTTTGGGATACATTGCATTTTAACTAAGTTCAATCAGAGTACGACGATTGAATCGGCTAATTATCATGGACAAAACCAATATCGCATAGTTATTGGTTCGGCATTTCAATGCACTGTACTCAGTTAGTAGTTATGTCTGTTTTTAGCTTGCTGATAGAATCAATAAGTGTAGTAACAGGTAGCGAAATCACAACCATCCTTTTCGCTTAAAAATCCAATAAGGTGCGATCCCCGCCAAAAGCATCAATCCCAGTGCGCCGGGATAGCCCAGTCGCAAATTGAGTTCAGGCATGTATTGGAAATTCATGCCATAAATACTGGCTACCAGGGTAGGGGGTAGAAATACCACAGCGGCAATAGAAAAAATTTTAATGATTTTGTTCTGGGCAATATTGATAAAGCCTTGGGTCGAATCCATCAAGAAATTGATCTTGTCAAACAAAAAGGTCGTGTGTGACATCAGCGTGTCCACGTCACGCATGATTTCCCGCGCTGTTTCCTGCAGGTCAGGATGATTGCGCAGATGCCTTTGCAGAAAGGAGATGGAGCGTTGCGTATCCATCAGACATAGACGAATCTTGCCGTTGCTGTCTTCCAGTTTGGCAAGTTGATCAATAGCGTCTTCAAGATCGGAGTCCATGACCTCAAGCACCAGATAGCTGACATCTTCAAGCTTACGATGAATGTCCTCCAGCGCATCGGCGAGATTTTCCACTTTCTGCTCAAACATGGTAAGCAGCAACTCCTGGGGCGAATGAGCTTTCACCTGTCCGTGCCGGGCACGCATGCGCAACAGGCGAAAGTCGGCCAGATTGCCTTCACGCAATGTTATTAGACGCTCATTTTGCAAAATAAAGGCGACGGTAGCGGTATGGTGTCGCCCCTCGCTCTGCGCAAGAAACAAAGAGCGTACATGAATGCCGATATTATCGGTAAAGTAGCGCGCCGAAGACTCAATTTCTTCCACATCATCCGATTCTGGCAGTGTTGTGCGCAGAAATGCTTGCAGTTGAGAGCGCTCATCGTCGCTGGGATCGTGCGCATCAATCCAGGTAGCTTTGGCCACCGCTTGTTTGAGTATATCTTCAGGCGGTTTTTGCTCTTTAAGCATGCCATTATCGATATTGAATAGTCTTAACATTTAATGTGTTTCCCTGGCTTCAATCAGTTAAGTAGCGCGAATTTTACAGGTATTACCTGAATACAGAATAAACAATAAACAATCTGCTTTAGAATTACTCAGGCAAGCTATCCGGGCGAATCAGCGAAACTAACGTAGCGCAACCTTCGGTCAAGTCTGTCCAGTTACCTTCAAAGGTAAGTCGGGCTAATGCGGCAGTGGGTAGCTGTTTACCGTCACTGGTTGGTGAAACCGAATGGGCGGCCAATTCCAATAACAAGTCTTCCAATCCGGGATTATGGCCGACTAACAGCACTCGCTTTGTTTTATGGGGACAGGATTTCAGAACATCAAGCAGCGTCAGGACTTCTGCTTCGTAAATGCGTTCATCACACACGATTGATGACTCGTCTATGTTTAACTGCCGGCAAACCCGCTGTGCAGTTGCTAACGCGCGAACCGCCGGCGAACTGAGTATCGTGTCGGGTATCAATTGCTGCTCACGTAGCCAGGTTCCGATTTGCTTGGCTGCACGTCGACCACGCTTTTTTAGTGGACGGGAAAAATCCTCTATACCAACGGGCCTATCTGACTTGGCATGTCTTAATAATAAAAGTTCTCGAGTCATAAAATACTTCTGTTAATGAGAGTTAGGGGACGTTTAAGATTACATTTAATCAATGCTGTACTATATCAGTTAATTTTTTCGATTCTGTTAAAAAATGATGTAGAACTAAATGGTTTTATATGAACAAAAAGATTAAACTTCAGACTAAAGCCGTTTTTTTACCCTGAATTCCAGGAATTTTAATCAAGTAAAAATGAGGTGAATTATGACAATAAAACAAGACTTCGAAAATTTATTGGACAAACTGCAATCAGAGCGCGATGAAATCAAATTAAAACTGCATCTTGCCTCCATGGAAGCCAAAGAAGAATTTGATGAAGCTGAAAAGCAGTGGGGGCACCTAAAAAACAAAGCGGCCGAAATAGCTGATGACTCGGTGGAAACTTCTGAAGAGTTTATAAATAAGGCAAAAATAGTCGGTGAAGAGCTCAAAGAGGCATACAATCGTATTGCCACGCGCTTATCCGATTAAGCCTGGTTTTTTGTTCTCGGCACACTGCTTCACTGCACTGCTCTGTATTCATGCAGTTGTTGGGTGGCTGGATATGAATGTCCATAAAATGCCCTTCCTCTTTCGAGGGAGGGTTTATTTATTTGGCATTACTGCATAGTTTATTTTCGCTATCCATATAGAAATCTGGCGCATGGAGAACTTCTGCTAAAAATCTCCAATCAGCAAGGAGAGTCATCATGAACTTTTCACGTTTGGCACTATTGGTTTTTATCTTTTTCCTGACTGCGGCCTTTTTTATTTTTGATCTGCAAAACTACTTAACGCTGGAAACACTAAAGGCACAGCAGGCATCAATCGAAACATTCCGCAGTAACCATCCCGGTTTATCCGTTGCCATTTATGCACTGATTTATATTGGCGTTACCGGATTGTCTTTACCGGGTGCAACAATTCTCACGCTGGCCGGCGGCGCTGTTTTTGGTTTGCTGTGGGGGACATTGATTGTATCTTTTGCGTCTACCATCGGTGCAACAATGGCCTTCCTTGCTGCCCGTTTTTTGTTCCGTGATGCAGTCAAATCCCGCTTTGGTGATCGTCTGCAGGCCATCGATAAAGGTGTGGCTAAGGATGGCGCTCTCTATCTCTTTACCTTGAGATTGGTACCTGTTTTTCCATTTTTTGTTATTAATCTGGCGATGGGTTTAACAGCGCTTAAGACGCAGACTTTCTATTGGGTCAGTCAGATTGGCATGTTGGCCGGTACGGTAGTTTATGTGAACGCAGGGACCCAGCTTGGCAAGCTGGAGTCACTGTCGGGGATTTTGTCTCCCGGATTGATCGGTTCTTTTGCTTTGCTGGGCATTTTTCCGCTGCTGGCCAATAAAATCGTCGAAGCCATCAAGGCGAACAAGGTTTATGCGTCATGGGTAAAACCAACACGCTTTGACAATAATGTCGTGGTGATTGGCGCAGGTTCAGGCGGCTTGGTTACGGCTTACATAGCAGCGGCTGTCAAAGCCAAAGTCACCTTGATTGAAAAGCATAAAATGGGTGGCGATTGCCTGAATACCGGCTGCGTCCCGTCAAAAGCCCTAATCCGGTCCTCCAGGTTGTTGGCCCAGATACGCAGAGCGGCAGATTTAGGAATCAAAAGAGCCGACGCCGAATTTGATTTTGCTGACGTCATGAACCGGGTGCAGTCGATTATTAAAGCCGTCGAACCGCATGATTCCATTCAGCGCTATACAGACCTCGGCGTGGAGGTAATCGAGGGTGAAGCAAAGATTATTTCACCTTGGGAAGTTCAGGTAACAACAGCAGGTGAAAGCCGAACCATCACCACGCGTTCCATCGTAATTGCCGCCGGAGCGCATCCGTTTGTGCCACCGATTCTCGGTCTTGAGAAAATCGATTATCTGACTTCCGATAACATCTGGAATTTGCGTGAATTGCCCAAACGCTTTGTCGTGCTCGGCGGCGGGCCTATCGGTTGTGAATTTGCGCAAAGCTTTGCCCGTTTCGGCAGCAAGGTGACGCAAGTCGAAATGGCGCCGAGGTTGCTGATTCGGGAAGACCTCGATGTCTCAGATACAGTCAAGGCCAAATTCCGTCAGGAAGGCATCGATGTGCTGGTTGAGCATACGGCCAAGCGTTTCACCATCGAAAATGGCGAAAAGATTCTTATCGCCGAGCATCAAGGACAAGAGGTACGTATTGCCTTCGATCACGTGCTATTGGCTATCGGACGGGCTGCCAATATCGAAGGTTATGGTCTTGATGAATTGGCGGTTGAAGTTTCGCCAAAACGCACCATTGAAATTAATGAATTCCAGCAGACCAATTACCCGAATATCTTTGCCTGTGGCGATGTATCCGGTCCGTTCCAGTTTACCCATGCCGCCGCCCATCAGGCCTGGTATGCTGCGGTGAATGCACTGTTCGGCAATTTTACAAAATTCCGCACCGATTACTCAATCATACCCTGGGCTACGTTTATTGATCCCGAAGTTGCACGGGTTGGGCTTAATGAACAGGATGCAAAAGAACAAGGCGTTGCTTATGAAGTCAGCACTTATGACATGGCCGAACTGGATCGCGCCATTGCCGATGGCGTAGCGCATGGTTTCGTCAAAGTATTAACCCTGCCGGGCAAAGACCGGATTCTCGGTGTAACCATTGTTGGCGAACATGCCGGCGACCTGATTGCCGAGTTTGTGCTGGCGATGAAAAACAATATCGGCCTGAACAAGTTACTCGGCACCATCCACATTTATCCGACTATGGCTGAAGCCAACAAATATGCCGCCGGAATCTGGAAACGCAACCATACACCGGAAGTTTTATTGTGGTGCATGGCTCGTTATCATAACTGGCGTAGAGGTTAGTTAAGTGTACTAGTACTGCTTTTTAAAACTGTTTGATGTTTTTCAAGGCGACTTTTTCCGTATAGATCAATATAATCAATGGGAATTACAAACCTGTGTGGGCAACGGAGACTAAGCGTTATTGTTTTCGGCATTAGGATTAGCTTTCAGATAACAGGAATAATGGTTTGAACTCAAAGAACAAGATTTTATTTGCAGGCGATCCTCACGGAGATTTCAAGCCGCTGATTTCAGCAGTACAGGAATGCAAACCTGAAGCTGTCGTTTTATTGGGTGATTATGATTTGGAAATGCCGTTGGAAAGTTATTTGCAGGAAATCGTCGGCTTAACTGAAATCTGGTGGATTGCGGGCAATCATGACTTTGAAACGCCCAGTAAGCATGAAAATCTGTTCCATTCGGCTTTGGCTGATAACGGGTTGCATTTGAAAGTTACAGACATAGCAGGAATGAGAATTGCCGGATTAGGTGGCATTTTTCTTGGCAGGGTCTGGTATCCGCCTCGGCAGCCTAAATGGCGGGGCAAGCAGCATTACCTCAGTGAGCAACCTTCCAATGCTAAGCATTCTGCCATGCCATTAAAATACAAGTCGGCGATTTGGCATGATGAGTTTGAGGCATTAAAGGCACTGAAAGCTGATATTTTGGTTACGCATGAAGCACCTGGATCTCATCGGCACGGGTTTGATGCGATTGGCGAACTGGCTGCTGCCATGGGTGTGAAACATATTTTTCATGGTCATCTGCATGAAAATTATGCCAGTGTAATTAAAAACGATATTAAGGTGTTCGGTGTGGCGAACAGGGCAGTTGCTGATTTGATGGGTAACACAATCAGGAACGGAAGTTAAAAAGGAACGAGCTGGTAGATGCCGTCTTAAAAATCAGGACAAGATCAATCCAGCTTATGGGCAATTTCATGGACAACTACGTTGCACCCGGACTAAGTTCCCTGCACATCCCGTTCAACATCATTCCGACAAGGTAACAGGTCCCCCGCGACCAGGACTCACCAATTAATACGTGCTCTTCATGATGGTTAACGCCACAGAATCCATCCTGTCACCGCTATTCCGAAATGCCTCTGGATAAACAACAACGTCAGTCCCCAGATAAGCACCGATTCCCAGTCCAAGTACCGGAAGACAGGCCTGAATGATGATTGTCATACACATTACTTCCGTAATCTAAAATTCTTGAGCACCGAAGAATTTTTTTCATGCAAAAATAGCGTACTCAGTTCTCGCAAGTGCACTTTCGCAACTGCAGTCATTCCCTGCAAAGAGGCGATTTTTTCGGCAAACTCTGCTCACAGAACATACACAATAGCATGGTGATGCAGAATGTATCGAGTACGTGCGCGCATAAAAATATTCATAGACGATCAAATCCTGATTTCATCCCAGCAGCTAAAAAGGGCAGTAAGCCGCCATCGCCAATCCAATACCTATTTTCCCTCTATAGGTGTAAATCAACCGCTGATTGGTTGTTTTGCACAGGTTGTTTTCTTTTTTATCCCGCAATAACCGAAAAGATTTTATAAATAATTTAAGTAATCATGATGTTATAAAGAAATAGAAAGTTGGCGCAATAATTGCCTTTTATTTAAAAGCGCTTATGAAATTTAACCAAACAACTTCCCAAAAATAAAAATAAGGTAATTGTATGCAGACTTTTTTTAAACGAACCTACAATGCACGCTTTTTTCTGGCATCGCTGCTGGTACTCACATCCGTCATACTATTAAACAGCCCGAACGCTGAGGCCATGCCGAGTTTTTCCCGGCAAACAGGCCAAGCTTGTAGCACATGCCATACCCAGTCCTTCGGGCCTAACCTGACACCATTTGGCCGCGATTTCAAACTAAGCGGTTATACAATGAGCGGCGGCAGTGGCACTGCCGCTAAACTGCCACCAGTCAGTGCCATGATCGAAGGGTCATTCACCAATACAAGACACGATCAGACAGATGTTCCTGCAGGCTACAATAAAAACAACAATTTTACGTTTGATCAAGCGTCCTTGTTTTACGCAGGGCGCGTTTATGACAAGATTGGTGCTTTCAGTCAGCTCACTTATGACGGTGTTAGCGACCGACTGGCTCTGGATAACACCGATATCCGTTTTGCCGATCAATTAGATTTGTTTGACACCCCTATTACTTATGGTATCTCCTTGAATAACAATCCCACGGTGCAGGACTTGTGGAATACCACGCTCGCCTGGGGATTCCCTTATACCGGCAGTGCCTTACAACCCACTCCCGGAACAACAGCACTACTTGACGGAGCACTTTCCACGCAGGTAGGCGGTGCCACGGCTTATACAATGATCAATAATCTGTTGTATCTGGAAGCGGGCGGTTATGCCTCACTTGCAAACAATATGCAGAAAGGTTTAGGTGTGGCTGATGCCGCGCAACAGCAGCTTGATGGCGGAGCACCTTATTGGCGTGTCGCTCTGCAACATGACTGGAAGGGACATTATTTCTCGCTGGGTCACTACGGGATGATTGCCGATGTCTTTCCAGGACGTGATCGCAGCAATGGCACTGACCACTATACGGATGTCGCTGTCGATGCCACCTACCAGTTCATGGGCAATACCAAGCATATCTTCGAAACCAAAACGACGTACATTTATGAAGATCAAAAGTTAACGGCGAGTCGGCTTGCAGGTGGCGTTGAATCTAATGCCAAGACCTATCTGACGACCTTCAAGTTCAATACCGCCTATACCTTTGATCAGACCTACGGCGCCACTTTTGCTTATAACCGAACAACAGGCTCAACAGATACGGCTCTTTATTCGGATTTTGGTTTAACCAGGCCAAACAGTGAATTTTTTACGGCAGAGCTGGTTTATGTGCCATTTGGCAAATCCACTTCGTATTCCAATCTGCTGAATTTACGCACCAGCCTGCAATATATTGGTTATTCTAAATTCAATGGTACAAACAGTCTGGCTAGTGAAAACAACACCTTCATGGTGAACGGTTGGTTGGCGTTCTAATTTGATTGAACGAGACTGCTTACCGTGAAATTACATCTTCCATTTTCCGGATTGATGACAGTTCCTTCATCACCGTTAAGTTGAGCTTGTTTGGTTATCTTAAAAAGTGTGGGCAAGGCAAAACGACTTTGCCCGTAACTGCTCTCAGAAAATTTAACAATCACACTATTCCATACCCATTGTTCAGGAACCATTATGTTCAAAGAACGTTACGAAAGAAGAAAACCTTATACGCGCTTTAAAGACATTTCCGTCAGCGAAAGAATTTTAAATACTGTGTTCCTGCTGACCATAGGACTCGGTTATCTGATGGCTCTTGCTAATATGTATTACACCCATCAGGGCCTTGACGGTAAAGCTGGACTCTCAATTGAAGATGTCGTCATCAGTTATCAC
>JBAZTN010000006.1:0-36764 GCA_041661895.1 Methylobacter sp.
CCGGTCATTACGGACAATCTATCTATCATGAGCAATTAGCCGAAGACGACCTGGAGAAATCCAATAGAGTTTTAGAGCATTGGAAAAATGGTTATTATTGGAATATTGATGAACGGCAAAAAGCAATGGATGCCGCCCATGAAGCTGCTCAGCATCGGCTTGCCTCGGAACAAGAGTTATGCCAGTGGCTAATAGATGTCCATGGTAAAGACCATCATGATGGATCGGCCCAAAGTGTTGCCGCATATTTTAAAACTGGTAGTGCGACGCCTTACAAAACCGACGATCATGTCATTTCTGTTGTAGGCAAATTTTTGGGAACCCATCCCGATGCCACTGCTGATGTGACAGGTTATACCGATACGGTCGGCAGTTCGGCGAGCAACCAACAACTGGCGGAGAGAAGAGCTGCCACAGTCGCTGAGATGTTGAATGAATATGGCGCTAAAATGGAACAATTGCATATCAAAGCAATGGGTGAGGCTCATGGGCCAGACAATACTCCAGACCAGCAACATCGGACAGTAACGATTGTTGCGCTTCAAACAGGCTTTGCGCATTGCTCCGAATTAAAATAGTCCTATCAAACATATCCTGCAGTCTCGCAATGACTGCAGGGTTTCTTCGGTCTCCAACCTCTTCTCCTACCTAAGTTTTCCGATCAAGAAAACTCTGCTTATTCAAAATACAGAAAAGGCGGTAAGTGGCTATATGTCTGCCGGTATAGACATTATCAAAGGCTTATTCTCGTACCAGCAGTTTTTCCAATAAAAATGGATCATCAAAATGGCGTCTGCCGGTAAAGGCAATCGCATGAGTGCCCCATTGCCTCATTGCACCGGGACTGGCAACACCGAAAGGCCAGAGCAGAAAGCGTTCATTGCGCTGACTGGCGTTGATAATCCCGTCTGCACCGAAAAGACTGCGCCGCGTGCCGTCTTGCATGGGTATCGAACCGAGCCACTCAGATTCCTGCCAAGCATAGAGACGCGCGGCGTTACCAGGTACATCGGGGACAACAGCTATTTGCCGTAAATAATGAGTGCGGGTCGCCAAGCGGAGCAATAGACGGTTCCCGGCTGGCATATTTGGTATCGGCATCGGACTGAGTACCGGTTCTGCGTCATCTTTGGGCGCTATTGCACGGTAACCTTGGCCGGGGAACAACAGATAATAGCAGCCGCAGGCGTGAATACTGTCAAAGGCGATCGGCGCACCTTCTGGACTCAGCGTGACGCGCCAAATGACACTATCCAGCGGCCCGCCGTATAAATCGAATAGACCGGTTTTTTCCCGCGCCGGCAGCCAGATCTGATAGATCAATTGCAGCAGTATTTTGCCGTGCCAACGAGTGAACCCATGCTGGGTATAGACGGCGGGTTTTGCGGTATTGATTCGCGGCTGGTCTCTGGCATCGAGCATAACCATGCCGATTTTATCGTTATCGTTACGCGTATCGATTTCCCAGATGGGGGCAAAACGTTCAAATAATCTTCGCAGCTGCTCCGGAGTCAGGGAAGGAATAGCTAAGGGATTGTCGTAAGCCGGACGCAGTATTGCGGCTATGTCTGCCGTAGTTAAAGATTCTGTCTGCGAAGGAGCGTATTGTAAGAGACGGCCTTGAACTGGCTGTTGCGTTAGCGGTCTTTGAAAGCTTTCGTTCAGTTCCCGGTGCAAGCGCTCAATGCCGATTACAGCAGCGTATTGAGTCAGGGGGTACGCACCAACGACTCTTTTCCAGGTTTGATAGGCATCGGGTATTTTAGCCTGTTGCAACAAAATACGTTGGTGTTTGGGGTCGCTTAGATCCAGTTTGGCTAAACGCTTGCCGCAACGCTGCACGCCTTGCTCGAAGCTTTCTCCCGGAGGAAGTTCGGCCATTAGTGTGCTTTTCTGCCCGGCGGGCAAGTTGGCAAACTCAAGCTGCCTTGCCGTCTCATCAAGTTGCCGCAAATTTTCCAGCCATTGCGCAAAGGCATTTTGATTCATCTCCACCCGGTCACTCAATGAGGCGAGAAAACGGTTGATACGAAGATGGGGCAAGCCGGCTATGCGCACTGTCCCCGCATCTTCAAGATTATTTTCGGCAAGCTTTGCGTCGATATGTTCGAGCCAGCGCAGACACATGGCATCCTCGGCCCCCAGGGAGCGCTCCGAATACAGGGTCTGCGGCGCGCAGCCTTGAGTAAGCAGGGCCAAACACACTAAAAACGAGGCTAAATTGCGCCTTGTTTTTTGTCTACTCAGAAGCATAATCCGACAAAGGCGGGCAGGTGCAGACTACATGCCGGTCTCCATAGGCATTATCAATACGCCCCACCGGCGGCCAGTATTTGTCATCATGCTGATGGCTGTCCGGGAAAAAGGCCTGCTGCCTGGAGTAGGGCAGATTCCATTCTTGCAGCAACAAGTGATGTGTGTGCGGCGCGTTGTGCAGCAGGTTGTTCTCGGCATCGGCCACGCCGGTTTCTATGGCCTTGATTTCCTCGCGGATGGCGATTAACGCGGCGCAGAACCTATCAATCTCGGCTTTATCCTCGCTCTCCGTGGGCTCTATCATCAGGGTGTCGGCGACAGGAAATGACACGGTTGGCGCATGAAAGCCGTAATCGATCAGGCGCTTGGCGATGTCTTCGACGGTGACGTTGCAGGTCTTTTTAAAGGCATGGCAATCGATAATGCATTCATGCGCGACCCAGCCGTTTTTACCGGTGTATAAAATCGGGTAATAAGGCGCCAGCCGTTTGGCTATGTAATTGGCATTCAGGATGGCGGTCAATGTTGCTCGTCTTAACCCGGCGGCGCCCATCATCGCGATATAGGCCCAGGAAATGGTGTAGATGCTGGCCGATCCCCACGGCGCGGCGGACACCGTGCCTATGGTGCCGTGCTCGCCTTTGGCTGGGTTGACGCCTTCAACCACCGGATGGTCGGGCAGGAAGGGCGCTAGATGCGCGCCCACGCCTATTGGGCCGACACCGGGACCGCCGCCGCCATGTGGAATACAGAAGGTTTTATGTAGGTTAAGATGAGCGACATCGGCGCCGATTTTGCCGGGACGGCTTAAGCCTACCAGTGCATTAAAGTTGGCGCCGTCCAGATAAACCTGCCCCCCGTGCTGGTGGATCAGGTCGCATATTTCCCTGAACGCTAGCTCAAACACGCCGTGTGTGGACGGATAGGTAATCATTAACGCAGCCAGGGCGTCTTGATATTCGGTTGTTTTCGCGCGTAAATCATTTAGGCTGACATTGCCGTTTTCATCGCAGGCGACCACAACCACTTTAAGCCCCGCCATCGTGGCACTGGCCGGATTGGTACCGTGCGCGGAAGCGGGAATCAGGCAGATATTGCGCTGCGCCTGGCCCCTGACTTCATGGTATTTGCGGATGACTAAAAGCCCAGTGTATTCGCCCTGTGAACCGGCATTGGGTTGCAGGGAAAAAGCGTCAAAGCCGGTCAGATCGCACAACATATCTTCCAGTTCGGCAAACATCTGCTGATAGCCGTGGGTCTGGTACAGCGGCGCGAACGGGTGCAGGGCATTAAATTCAGAATAGGAAATGGTCTGCATTTCCGTGGCGGCATTAAGCTTCATGGTGCAGGAACCCAGCGGTATCATTGAGCGATCCAGCGCTATATCGCGTCTGGCCAGCTTTCGCATATAACGCATCATCTCGGTTTCCGAATGATAACGGTCAAAGACCGGATGTTGCAGAATTTGATCGTTTCGCAGCAAGGTTTCCGGGATGCATTCTCCCACTGTCGCATCCAAACTATTGATGTCCGGCAGGTCGGCGGTGGCAGATGCAAATACCTGCCAGACATCTCTTAAGTTTTCCCGCGTTGTGGTTTCGTCCAGGGAGATGCCTATGTGATCCGCATCGATAATGCGCAGGTTGATATTGGCTTCCGTAGCTTGGGCGGCGATGTGTTTCGCCCGGTTCGCGGTGCTGACAACCAAGGTGTCGAAATAACAGTCGCTCAACACTTGATGGCCCAGTTGGGTAATTCCGGCTGCCAGAATTTGCGCGTAGCGATGCACACGGCCCGCAATCAGCCGCAAGCCTTCTCCGCCGTGATAAACCGCATAAAATCCGGCGATGACTGCGAGCAGCACCTGGGATGTACAGATATTGCTGGTGGCCTTGTCCCGGCGGATATGTTGCTCGCGGGTTTGCAGCGCCATGCGCAAGGCAAGCTGTCCGTGACTGTCTTTGGATACGCCGATAATGCGGCCAGGAACCGAGCGTTTGTATTCGTCCTTGGTGGCGAAATATGCGGCATGAGGGCCGCCATAGCCCATCGGTACGCCAAAACGCTGGGCTGAACCCACCACAATATCGACTCCGAATTCTGCGGGCGGTTTCAGTAACACCAGCGCCAACAAATCAGCGGCTACCGTGACTAGCGCCGATTTGGCATAGGCTATCGCGGTGACGGCAGTCAGGTCTTTTATTTCACCTTTGCAGTCGGGGTATTGCACCAGCAGCGCAAAAAAATCATGTTGCTTCAGATCCTGATAAGGGTCAGCGACGATAACCTCATAACCCAGGGAACGGGCGCGGGTCTTGATCACGGCTATGGTCTGCGGGTGACAGTCCTGATCCACGAAAATGCAGTTGGCTGTGCTCTTGGATAAGCGCCGCGACATGGTCATGGCTTCTGCCGCCGCCGTGCCCTCATCAAGCAGTGAGGCGTTGGCAAGCTCCATGCCGGTTAAATCGATAATAACTTGCTGAAAGTTAAGCAACGCTTCCAGCCGCCCCTGGCTGACTTCGGCCTGATAAGGCGTGTAAGCCGTATACCAGCCAGGGTTTTCCAGTACATTGCGCTTAATCACCGCAGGCATGATGGTGTCGTAATAGCCCATGCCGATCATGGAGGTGAATACTTTATTGCGTTCGCGCATTTTGTGCAGATGCTTGATCACCGCGCGTTCGCTGATTGTTTCGGTCAGCTTTAACGGTTCATGATTCAGGATATTATCTGGAATGGCCAGATCGATGATGTCTTCCAGTTCGTTTAAGCCAAGTTCTGCCAGCATGGCTTTTGTCTGCAGCGGATTGGGGCCGATGTGGCGGTTGATGAAATTACCGCGCATTTCAAGTTGGGCTAAGCTAGGGCGAGATGTTGGCATGATGGTTTACCTCTTCTTATCGGTGGTAGCGATGTGGGATAAAGGGTAATTTGGTTACGGTAACTGCGATCCGGCGATCGCGAACCTTGGCGAACAGGGTATTGCCCAGGAAAGCAACATTCCGGGCTAGCAAGACCATGGCAATCGGCTGACCCAAGCTGGGAGAAAAACTGCCGCTGGTGACATGACCTATAACGATACCTTCGCTGTTGTAAATCTCACAGCCTTCCCGAACCGGTATTTTGCTTTTCACCAGCAAACCCGTGCGGATTTTTTCTGAACCATGTTGCAACTGGGCCAGAATTTTGTCGGCTCCGGGAAATTGGCTATGGCCTTTTTTAAACAGCCATTGCAGTCCGGCTTCTACCGGCGTAATCGATTCATTGATTTCATGGCCGTAAAGGCAAAGGCCCGCTTCCAGGCGCAAGGTATCTCTGGCGCCTAAACCGACGGGCTCGACTTCATCTTCAGCAAGCAAAAGGCGGGCAAGTTGTTCCGCATAATGATTGGCTACCGAGATTTCAAAGCCGTCTTCGCCGGTGTAGCCGCTACGGCTGATGCTGCATGGAATGCCATTGATGTCAGTCTCGCAGGACCGCATAAAGGATAAATCAGTGGCAGATGCAGAAAACTTATAGATAATCTTTGCCGCAGACGGACCTTGCAAGGCGAACAGGGCATAATCAGCCAGTTCTTTAACAGAACACCGGTCAGATAAATGCCTTTTAAAATGGTTGAAATCCTTGTCTTTGCACGCGGCATTCACAATGACCATCAACCCTGAGTCGATACAGGTAATGATGATGTCATCAATAATGCCGCCGCCGTCATTGGTTAATACGGTGTATTTTTGCTCGCCAGGTTTAAGTCCGGTAATGTCGCTGGGTGTCAGTCGCTCGAGCGCGCTGGCGGCAGCATCACCCAGAATCAGGCATTGCCCCATGTGGGAAATATCGAAGAAACCGGCGTGGCTGCGGCAGTGAAGATGCTCGTGAAGTATGCCTTTGCCGTATTGCACCGGCATTTGATATCCGGCAAAACACACCATTTTGGCACCCAGCTCAAGATGAAGATTGTAAAGCGGCGTTTGTTTTAACATGGCGGCACTTGTCTCGACGTGTGAGCAAGACTGTAGTGTAACGCTGAAAAAATGTTAAATGAAGTTTAGAGAACCAGGAGCCGGTTTTTAGTGGGTGGTTATTTAGTTTTTCTGATGATCATGTGTAACATGGATTGCCGCCAAAACTGATGAACTTGAAGCCAGGAGGCCTATCGCTGCTGCTATAAGAGTATGTTCTTTAGGTTACATTCCTGGATGGTGTTGTCGGCTAATTAAGGCGTTTTAATTGCAATTAAAAACTCTAGTCCTCTGTGTGTTATTGCTTGAGTGATTTTAATATTTGTTCTAACGGAGCAAGTGAAATGAGTGCCCTGTAAAGAACGGATTTATCTTCCATGAGACCGTAACATTCATAGTTATAGGGCGAGTCTATGGTGCTGCCTATGCCTTCTTTTCTCGGTTCCGGGGGGATTTGCTTAATCAGTATATACACCGCATCACTGGATTTTAGTTTTGCGTGATATATGCGATCAATGCTGATTTTATGAGACATATAGACTAGCGGATTTCGTTCAAAATCGTGTTTATCTATAATGGCTTTTTCCAGTAAGGCACTGGATATAAGGCTGCACGGGAATATTTCAGGAAAAACAGCTTTGTTTTTAAAGGGATCGAAAAAAGCATCCTGATCCACCAGAGAACCACACAAAAAGTTTTTTGCATTGCTGCTGCTGATAAATTTTCGTTTCAGAAAAAAAGGGCTGCCGGATATAAAAGACCGGTCGGGGTGTTGATTGAGTGCGCCAAACTGCGGAATATCCGGATTAGTCAGGAATAATGCAAATTTGGATTCTGTTTTGTAGCCCAGCAAGGCCAATGAGCCTCCTGATTTAACAGCGATTCTGTTGCTGAGAACTGTCTCGGGGTCTTCTTTAAGTTGCGATGGTTTTATATCGACCGATACAACTTGTCCGGGTTTGACGGCGTTAACAAAAGAAAACTGGTAGTTGCTAAAACGCAGGTTTTTATCGCTAATAAGCGCGTTTTCGTTATGTAACTGGCGATAAAGAAAAACTTTATGCTCAATCAGTGTTTCCAGCTGAAATCCCAGTACAATGGGACCGTTGAAAGGATTGTGATTGATTCGCAGCCATTTATTTCTATCGTGGAATAAATTGAAATCATCCGTTGCATTACGTGCGACATCAATGTGTATTTGATTGAAAATATCCGAATTGTTTGGAGTGTTCATAGTTCCTTAACGATAGAGTCTCTGATGCCAATTCCGGACTAGAGTGGTAACTACGGGGGCTTTATAGTAACACCAAACCCGTATTTTGTTCACTATTCCCTGTGTTATGTCTGTCATTCCAATAGGTGATCTGGAATGACAGGCTGTTTACGACGCTGAGTTTAATCAATAAAACGTTTTGTTATATCTCCATATTCATCAATTCTGCGATCACGCAGAAAAGGCCATATTTGTCTGACACGCTCATTTCTTGCGCTGTCAATCGTGCAGGTCAAGAGTTTTACTTCTGAATCATTTGCGCTGGTGATGATTTCTCCTTGCGGTCCGGCAATAAAACTATTGCCCCAGAAGTTGATGCCTGTCGCTGAGTCCGGCGCCTTTTCAAAGCCGATACGGTTGCAGGAAATGACCGGGATGCCATTGGCGACAGCGTGAGAGCGCTGAATGGTAATCCATGCATCCAGCTGGCGTTGATGTTCATCTGATGTGTCTTGCGGATCCCAGCCTATTGCGGTAGGGTAAATCAATAGCTCCGCACCGGCTAAAGCCATCAATCTGGCGGCTTCCGGGTACCACTGATCCCAGCAAACCAATACGCCTAACTTGCCGATAGAAGTTTCAATGGGCTTGAAACCCATATCACCGGGAGTGAAATAATATTTTTCATAAAAACCCGGATCATCTGGGATGTGCATTTTCCTGTATTTACCGGCAATACTGCCATCTTTGTCAAAAACAACAGCGGTATTGTGATAAAGCCCGGGCGCTCTTTTTTCGAATATTGTCGAGACAATAACGATTTTCAGCTTTTTAGCCACATCTGACAGGATTGCAGTGGTCGGGCCAGGAATAAGCTGGGCAAGATCGAAGTGATTGTAATCCTCGTTCTGACAGAAATACGGCCCCAGATGCAGTTCAGGCAATACCACCAGGTCTGCATTAGCAGCGGCGGCTTCATGGATTTTTGCTATGGAAAACTCAAGGTTGGTCTGTCTGTCTTCATTACAGGGCTGCTGAACAGCGCTAACGATTAGGTTTGATTTCATGATCGGATAATATGATGGTTTTCAATATCGTTATTTTATAACGATTTAATGAATTGAAATACAGGAATTGCGGCACTTTTGTGAAAGCGGAGATCTATTAAAATCGCGGTTGTACGGGTTCGGCTATTAACTTGCTAATTTGGCGGTCATGAGTACGACTTAACATGACCAATGCCAATACTGCACCAAGCAGCGCATAAGCCATATCTGATTGTGTGTCCCATAGGTACCCCTGAGTGCCTAAAAATGCTTCGGCGGCTTTTTCGCTTAATATGGCAACCAACCATTCAATAAGTTCGTACAAGGCGCTGATTGCCAGGCAGATACAGATGATGAAGAAATTCATCCAGTTGATATTTTCCACAACATGATTTCTGATGATGATTTCTCTGCCAATTATTGCCGGGACAAAACCCTGCGCAAGATGACCGAGCTTATCGTAATTATTGCGTTCAAAATTAAATGCTTCTTTTAGCCAGTCAAACAGTGGAACTTCCGCGTAAGTGTAATGCCCGCCTATCATTAAAATAATGCTGTGGATCAAGATCAGGTTATAAGTCAGGCCCGTTAACCGGAATTGGTGGCGAGTGGCCACAAGAACGATAAAGCCAATCATTGCAGGCGCCGTTTCAAGCGCCCAGGTCGGGTAGTCTTTAGGATTTATACCTGACCATATTAATACCGAAAAAAATATCACCAACCATGTTTTTTTCATTGATAAGCTTTTGCGATGACCTTATTTTTTCGCTAACGCTTGCTGATATGTGCCTTCGCTAAATCCACGGATGGTGGCGCCATTAATAACTGCCAACGGAATACCGCTATAACCATGATCAAGTTCTTTTTTGCGTGTTGCGGCATTAATATCCTGTTCAATGTCGTGTGCATTAAAAGCTATATTGTTCTTGTTCAGAAAGGCAATGGCTTTTTTACAATAAGGACACCAGCTGGTGACGTAAAGATCGATTTGAGGTGTCACTCCTTGATTCTCATTATCGGCTGGTGTCGGTTGTAGTGATTTTGCTTCAAGCACATTACGGTTTTCTAGGGATGCTGGATTGGCGGGTTTTGACCCGGAAAAATGCGATTTCCCTTTGGTATCGGTCCATTTGTAGATTTCGGCCTGTGTGGGTAAGGTGAATGTCAGTACAAACAAGAGAATAAGTGATTGATTAATGATCATGGTGTTGGGTTTCGGTTAAAAGTGCTGCAAACTGCATTGTTTTTGTTAGGGCGACTGAGAATTTATTCAGGTTCTTGACAGTGACTACGCCCCTGTTTTGTACAAAATTGGTAGTTTAATTGAGACACCCAGTATTGGTACGCTTGCTCTACATCATCCCAATCGTTGAATGAACCCATCAAGGTTTTTGCTCCTGCCCGGCGATCTGCTGAGACCATGAGTAATTCACCTGTTTGTGAATCCGTGATTTTTCCTTCGATACTGGCTTTGCCCACATAAGATTCAGTGCCTGTTGCCATTCTTTTAAGTAGCGATAAGGCGCGATCCGAAGGGTAGACGGCAGTAAATGAATCCAGCAGCAGTGTTGAGGCTTCCGCATCAGTGATGGCAAATTGAACGCGTAGCGTATCGGGGCCGGGATGGGCTACCAGTTTGAAGTTTTGTTTCATGGCTTCCCGCATACGGTATTCAAATAATTCTTTAAACCTATGGTTCTCGCTGTGCGTCATGTCATTGAGATCGGAACCAGGCAGTTTGCTGATAATGACCGGGTCTAACATGATTTTTTTGTAACCGGACCAGTTAGCGCCTTCTTTCCAGAAGCTTAATAAGGCATCGCCATCTTCGCCGTCTTTAAGCAGGGAGTAATCATCCAGAAAGTGTGACGTTTCAACATATCTGGCCTGATAGGTTCTCGCGCAACCGACACTGAGCAGAATAAAGACAATTACGGCAATATGTTTAATGTTCGGCATTGGTTATCTCTCCATGAAAGACGGGTCGATGAAAACCCGTCTTGTGCAAATAACGCTTATTTAAGCAACAATCCTCAGCGCTTTCTCAGGAAACTGCATGGTCATGCAATGCAAACTGCCGTACTGGTGCACCAAGGGCTGACAAGGAGTAGCAATGATTTTTCGATCTGGAAAACAGCCGGCCAATCGCTCTAAAGCAACTGCATCCATCGGATCATCATAAACGGGAACCATAACCGCATTATTGATAATCAAAAAGTTGGCGTAATTGGCGGGTAAACGCAGGCCGTCTTCATCATAAACTGGTTGCGGCATGGGTAGCGGGATCAACTGATAGGCGGCACCCGCTTGGGTGCGCAGGGTTTGCAGTTGCGCTTCCATGTTTTTCAAGCTGCCATAGTGCGGGTCTTTAGTGTCTTCGCAGCTGGTATAAGCGATGGTATTGGCTGAGCAAAAGCGTGCCAGAGTATCGATGTGGGCATCGGTGTCATCGCCGGACAGGTTTTCCTGATCTATCCATAAAATTCGTTTTGCTCCCAGATGCTTTAGCAATTGCTGTTCTATGTCCTGTTGGCTCAGGCCTTTGTTTCTGTTCGGGTTCAACAGACATTGTTTGGTGGTCAAGATGGTATCAATGCCGTCACTTTCGACGCTGCCGCCTTCCAGTATGAAATCAATATCCAGGTGCGTTGCGCCTTTGAATGGAGGGAGGGGCAACAGTTTATGGTTAAGCGCGTTGTCGTCATGATGCGGATATTTTTCACCCCAGCCATTGAATATAAAATTAAGTAATAGCGGCTGGCCATTGTTTTCCACGCTGAGGAATGCGGTATCTCTCACCCAGATGTCGTTAAAGGTGGCCTGGATGAAATCGATATTGTCATCGTTGCTTATCAAATCTTTAATATGCTGCTGATGGATATCATCGTGACAGACGATAATCAGCCTTTGATGTTGGCTAATGGTGTCAGCAATAAAACAGTAGGATTGCTCAACAGCTTGAAGATTGCGGAAGTCGCCCAGTTTATGAGGCCAGGCGATTAATACGGCGGATTGTTTTTCCCATTCGGCTGGAAAGCGGATCATTGGTTTTGGTTTCCTGTAGTTAACATTTCTTTGGCATGGGCCAGGGTGTTTTCGGTAATATTGACGCCGCCTAACATCCGGGCAATTTCTTCAACGCGTTCTTCCATTTCCAGTAACCGGACATTGGAAGAAGTGATGTCGGTTTGGTTGTTTTTTTCAACGTATAGGTGATGATGCGCCTGGGATGCGACCTGCGGCAAATGGGTGACGCACATGACTTGCCGGTTATGGCTTAATTCCCGTAGTTTTTTTCCGACGATTTCGGCAATGCCGCCGCCGATGCCTGAATCCACCTCATCAAAAATCATGGTCGGCGTGGTTTTGTCATTGGATGTGGTGACCTGAATCGCTAGGCTGATGCGTGACAGTTCACCGCCGGAAGCCACTTTAGCCAGTGGTTTGGCTGGCAGGCCGGGATTGGCGCAGACCAGGAATTCGATTTTATCTTTGCCGTTAAGCTTGGGAGTATCTGTCTCAAGCCTGGAAATATTGACCAGAAACTCGCCTTGCGGCATGCCCAGTTCTTTAATCATCGCTGAAATCTGCTGTTGAAGTTTCTCAGCAGCGAGGCTGCGTTGCTCAGACAATTGCGCGGCAAGCTGATGGTATTGGGCGAGCAACTGTGCAACGCTTGTTGTTAAGGTGTCGATGCGTTCGCTGCTGTGGGCCAGTCCGTCGAGTTCACGTTCAAGTTTGCTGACCAGTTCCGGCAGATCATCCGGTGTAACGTGATGTTTGCGGCTAAGATTCTGGATAATGCCTATCTGGTTTTCCAGCGCTTCCAGGCGTTGCGGATCGGCTTCTTGCGACTCAAGAAAACGGCGTAACTGATGGGATGCCTCCTCAACCTGAATCTGGGCTTCAGAGAGCATGGTGCAGATCTCGTTTAATTCAGGTGCGAACTGGGCAATGTGGCTTAATTCGCTGAGGCTGTGGTTGAGCATTTGATTGACCGATAGCTGGTCATTCTCATAAAGCATATCAACCTGAGCTTGGCCGGTGCTTAAAATCTGTCCCAGATTGGCCAGTTTGCTGTGTTGTTCTGAAATGTCGGCATAGCTGAAGTTGGCCAGATCCAGTTGTTGTAATTCTTCAATCTGATAGCGCAGCAATTCTTCACGTTCGGTTTGATCTACGCTGGATTTAATCAGGCTTGCCAGTTCTTTATTGGCCTGATGCCATTGCCGGTAACAGGCGTTGACCCTGTCCAGCAGGGGTTGATTTTTTGCGTAGGCATCCAGCAAGCGGCGTTGCTCATCATTATTCAGCAAGGTCAGATGGGCATGCTGGCCGTGAATTTCGACCAGTTTTTCACTGAGTTCCTGCAAAGTTTGTAAAGTGACCGGACGGTTGTTGATGTAAGCCTTTGAGCGGCCATCGCTGTTAACAATGCGCCGGATCAGGCATTGCTGCTCGGTATCCAGTTCATTTTCCATTAGCCATTGCTGCGCCTGAGGGGCGTCGGATAAATCAAATTCCAGGTTAATTTCGGCGCGCTTGCAATCCGGGCGCACGTAGCCGGAATCAGCACGGTCGCCCAAGGCGAGGCCTAACGCGGTTAATAAAATAGATTTACCGGCTCCGGTTTCGCCGGTGAGCACCGACATGCCTTTTTCCAGATTGAGATCTAATGATTTAACGACGGCAAGGTCGATAATATTAAGGTTTAATAGCATCTGTGTCTGTGTGGTAACCACTGCTCCAGTTTAATTTTTTCCTGAGTATCTGGAAGAAATCATGACCTTCCGGATGCAAAATTCTAATCGGTTTTGGCTCTTTTTTAATCAAAATCTTATCGCTGATCAGCACTTCAGGAATTTCAATGTGATCGCAAGTGACTAAGGCGTTGATTTGCTTGGTTTGGCAAAAGCTTATTTCAATTTCAGCAGAATCAGCTATCACTATAGGCCGATTCGACAAGGTATGGGGATTAAGTGGAACTAATACCAGAGCGTTTAACGAAGGATACAGAATCGGCCCACCGGCAGATAAGGAATAAGCGGTTGATCCGGTGGGTGTGGAAATAATCAAGCCGTCAGAACGCTGTGAATTTAAAAATACATTATCAATTTTGGTGATGATTTCAATCATGCTGGGCGTTACCCAGCGGTGGATGACTACTTCATTGACGGCGGTCTCTTCATGAATGATTTGTTCGTTACGGATGATTTTGGTGCGCAATAAATAACGTTTTTCTTCCGTGTAATGGCCTTGGAGCATACGATGTAATGTATCGGGCAGTTCGTTGGGAGATATGTCCACTAGAAAACCAAGCCGACCAAGGTTTATACCAATTAAAGGAATGTCATATTCAACGATAGCGCGGGCGGCAGAAAGGAAAGTCCCATCACCACCAACGGCGATAACCAGGTCGCAATGCTGTCCAAGTTTGTCTGTGGAGCATGATTTGGCGGACTGATTATGAATAAAGCGGGCGCTGTCTTTGTCAATAATAACAGCGTATTGATGCTTCTTTAAATAAGTATAAAGAACAGATAAAGTTCCGGCGATGCTGGGGTCACTGGGCTTGCCTATGATGCCAATAGTCTTAAAAGGAGTCTGCATTGCTGGATAACAATCGGTAAATGGATTTGATTATACAAAAAAACATCGGTGAACCAATGAGTTTTACAGATTTAGTGGATTTTTAAATGAAGAAGCCCAAATACCCTTAGTCCCTTTGGCAAAGGGGGGAAGCCGAAGGTAGGGGGTTGTGGTCGGCTTATACCCTTTATTGACAATAAGAGGGTGAGCTGATATTTTGCTTGGCTGGCACTCGTCTTGGTGGAGTGCTAATTTTGGTTTTAGAGGTTGATGTGAGTAATGCTCAAAATTTAAATGAGAGATCGCTACAGCTATTGAAAACGCTGGTTGAGCGTTATATCAGTGATGGACAGCCGGTAGGCTCGCGGGTGTTGTCAAAAGACTCGGATTTAAATTTGAGTCCTGCCACCATTCGTAATGTCATGGCAGATCTGGAAGATCTGGGTCTGGTGCATTCGCCACATACCTCAGCGGGGCGGGTGCCTACAGTAAGCGGGTATCGATTGTTTGTGGATAGCTTGTTGACAGTTAAACCGCTGGAATCGAAAGAACTATCGCGTTTGCATCAGGGTTTATCGGTAAACGATGGTTCGAGCGATGTCATCGGTGCCGCGTCCCGCTTGCTGTCAGAATTAACGCAGATGGCCGGGGTGGTGACCTTGCCAAGACGGGAGTTGGTCTGTTTACGGCATATCGAATTTTTACCTTTATCCCATACCCGTGTGCTGGTTATTTTTGTTACCAATGAGCAGGAAGTTCATAACAAAATCATTCATACCTCTAAAACATTTAGCGCTGCGGAATTACAGCAGGCGGCTAATTATTTAAATTCAGTTTATTCCGGGCGCAGTCTGGATGCTGTGCGCAAAGCCGTTTTAAAAGATTTGCAGGAAGATCAGGAACGCATGAATCAGGGCATGCTGGATGCAGTAAAAATGGCGCAACTGGCTTTTGATCCGGACAATGGAAAAGATGATTATGTGCTGACCGGCGAAACCAATTTGATGGGTTTTTCTGAGTTGTCAGATATGGACCGCTTGAAAAAACTGTTTGAAGCGTTCAGTCAAAAGCAGGGCGTTATTCATTTGCTGGATCAATGCATGCAAGCGGAGGGCGTGCAGATCTTTATTGGCGAAGAATCCGGTTATCAGGCATTTGATCAGTGCAGCCTGGTGACTTCATCCTACTCTGTTAGTGATGAAGTGGTCGGTGTATTGGGTGTCATTGGCCCGACGCGCATGGCTTATGAAAAAATTATCCCTTTTGTCGATGTGACTGCAAAATTGTTAGGCGCAGCCTTGAATCCAAAATCAACGACCCCATCATAAGCAATATCTTTTTTTGTGCAGTTAGGCACGATACTAATTTTGAATGTTAAGGAGCTATAAATAATGAGTACTGATCAGGAAGTGCCTGAATCTCAGGTTGAAACTGAAAGCGAAACGGTTAATGAACAGCCACATACTGAATTAACCGAGCATGAGCTTACAGTTGAAGAGTTAAAACAGGCCCTGGCTCAGGCTGAGCAAAAAGCCCAGGAAAATTGGGATAAGGCTGTTCGGGCTCAGGCGGAAATGGAAAACCTGAAAAGAAGAACACAAAGGGACCTCGAAGATGCGCACAAGTTTGCGTTGACAAGTTTTGCCAAGGAATTATTGCCGGTATTAGACAGTCTTGTGTTAGGTTTGCAGGCTGCAACAGGCGACAGCGAGGAAGTGAAAAAATTTCGTGAAGGCAGTGAATTAACGATCAAACAGTTTGAATCGGTATTCGCGAAATTCAAGATTGAAGTGATTGATCCAATTGGTCAGTCTTTTAATGCTGAATTGCATCAAGCAATGGCCATGCATGCAGTTGAAGGTGCTGAGCCGAATACAGTAGTTAACGTGTTTCAAAAAGGTTATACGCTGAATGGACGTTTGCTACGCCCCGCCATGGTTTTGGTGGCAAAAGCCCCCGAAAAACCAGCTACAGATATTCCGAGTATTGATGAACAGGCTTGAACACACTAAAACAGCCCCCATATCGATAACAAAATTTACTTTTTAAATATATTCAAGTCTGGAGAACTCAATGGCTAAAATAATTGGCATAGATTTAGGAACAACAAACTCGTGCGTTGCGGTATTGGAAAACGGCGTAGCAAAAGTGATTGAAAACAGTGAAGGTGCGCGTACTACACCTTCCATTATTGCTTTTACCAGTGATGACGAAGTATTGGTAGGGCAGTCGGCTAAACGTCAGGCGGTTACCAATCCCAAAAATACCTTATTTGCGATCAAACGCTTGATCGGTCGTCGTTTTAAGGATGATGTCGTACAAAAAGACATCAAAATGGTTCCTTATAAAATCGTCGAAGCTGAAAATGGTGACGCTTGGGTTGAAGTTCATGGCAAAAAAATGGCGTCTCCCGAGATTTCAGCGCGTATTTTGATGAAGCTTAAAAAAGACGCGGAAGCTTACTTAGGTGAAGAAGTCACCGAAGCGGTAATTACCGTTCCTGCCTATTTTAATGACTCACAACGCCAGGCGACTAAAGATGCAGGCCGTATTGCAGGCCTTGAAGTTAAACGTATTATCAATGAACCGACTGCATCTGCATTGGCTTTCGGTATGGATAAGCCTAAAGGCGATACTAAAATTGCGGTGTATGACTTAGGTGGTGGTACCTTTGATATTTCCATTATTGAAATCGCCGAGATAGAAGGTGAGCATCAATTCGAAGTGTTATCGACTAACGGTGATACTTTCCTGGGTGGTGAAGATTTCGACTCAAGAATCATTGAGTTTCTGGCGGCAGAATTTAAAAAAGAAAGCGGCGTTGACGTGCATAACGATCCGCTGGCTTTGCAGCGTTTGAAAGAAGCGGCGGAAAAAGCCAAGATTGAATTGTCTTCAAGTCAGCAAACCGATGTAAATCTGCCATACATTACTGCGGATGCCTCGGGCCCCAAGCATTTAAACGTTAAGTTGACCCGCGCCAAACTGGAATCGCTGGTCGAAGAGTTGATTAACCGCACTAAAGGTCCTTGTGAAATAGCCCTGAAAGACGCGAAGTTATCGGCATCGGATATTGATGATGTGATTTTGGTAGGCGGTCAAACCCGTATGCCGAAAGTACAGGAAATGGTAAAAGCCATTTTCGGCAAAGAACCACGCAAAGACGTAAACCCTGATGAAGCAGTTGCTTTAGGCGCGGCGATACAAGCGGGCGTTCTGGGCGGTGAAGTTAAAGACGTGTTATTGCTGGATGTTATCCCATTATCGCTGGGTATCGAGACGATGGGCGGCGTCATGACCAAACTGATCGAGAAAAACACCACGATCCCAACCAACGCATCGCAGGTTTTCTCTACGGCGGACGACAATCAAACGGCAGTGACCGTTCACGTATTGCAAGGTGAGCGTGAAGTCGCAGCGGCGAATAAATCACTGGGACGTTTTGACCTGTCAGACATCCCGCCTGCACCACGCGGCGTTCCTCAAATTGAAGTCGCATTCGACATTGATGCTAACGGTATTTTGAACGTCTCTGCCAAAGACAAGGCGACCGGCAAAAAACAATCGATTGTTATCAAAGCATCCAGTGGTTTATCGGATGACGAAGTTGAACGCATGATTAAAGATGCCGAAGCGCATGCTGATGAAGACCGTAAATTGACTGAATTGGTTCACGCGCGCAACCATGCCGATGGCATGATACATGCGACTGAAAAATCACTGAAAGAACTGGGTGATCAAGTCAGCGCTGACGAAAAAACTAGCATCGAACATGCGATTGAAGCATTGAAAGCGGCGGTTAAAGGCGATGATAAAGCGGAAATTGAAGCCAAAACGAATGACTTAACCGAGTTGTCAGGTAAACTGGCTGAACGCGTTTATGCGCAAAAATCGGCGTCTGAAGGTGAAGCATCCGGTGCTCATGCTTCTTCTTCCGAGCATGCTGCAGACGACGGCGTTGTTGATGCCGAATTTGAAGAAGTTAAAGAAGACGATAAATAGTAAAAGGCGCTTGATGAATGTTGCTGTTAAGTAATCGATCAAAAGTTTTTTATTAGATCATCGCTGCTATGAAGGGCACGAAGGGCACGAAGTTTTATCTTTGTGACCGTCGTGTCCTTTGTGGTAACTGATTCAGCTACACTTACAATTTTACGGGTACGAATTTTATTCGTACTTTTTATGGCTCGTGGGTATGCTGACACAATACATTGTGTCTTCGTTGCGCAGGGTTTTTAATAACATTGCAGCAATGCTGCATCTCCTGAGTGGATTCTTGGGAGCGGATTGAAATATGGCAAAAGAAGATTATTACAAGCTTCTCGGTGTAGACAGAAACGCCAGTGATGCAGAGATTAAGAAAAGCTATCGCAGCAAGGCGATGAAGTTTCATCCGGACAGAAACAAGGATAATCCGGTAGAGGCCGAGGCTAAGTTCAAGCAGATCAAGGAAGCTTACGAGGTTTTATCCGATCCTAAAAAACGCTCTGCCTATGACCAGTTCGGTCATGCCGGCGTTGATGCGTCTATGGGCGGTGGGCGTCACGGCGGTTTCGGCGGTGAAAGTTTCAGTGATGTTTTCGGTGATGTTTTCGGCGATATTTTTGGCGGTGGGAGACAGCAGCGGAGCAGCGTGCAACGTGGTTCAGACTTGCGCTATAACCTGGAATTAACGCTGGAAGAAGCCGTATTCGGAACAGATACCAAAATCCGTGTGCCGGTTCTGGTTACTTGCGGTGAGTGTAGCGGTTCCGGTGCTAAAAAAGGTTCCAGTCCGGTTATCTGTTCAACCTGTCATGGTCATGGTCAAGTCAGGATGCAACAAGGCTTCTTTTCCGTTCAGCAAACCTGTCCGACCTGTCAGGGGTCTGGTAAGCAGATAAAAGATCCTTGCGGGGTCTGTCGTGGTCAGGGACGTGTCCAGGAAACTAAAACCTTGTCCGCAAAAATTCCTGCAGGTGTCGATACCGGAGATCGCATACGTCTGGCCGGAGAAGGTGAGGCTGGAATAAACGGTGGACCGTCTGGCGATCTTTATGTGCAGGTTCAGGTGAAAGAGCATGCGATTTTTACCCGTGATGGCGAGAATTTATATTGCGAAGTGCCTATCAGTTTCCCTACTGCCTGTTTGGGCGGCGAGCTGGAAGTGCCTACCTTAAATGGTAAAGTGCTGCTGAAAATTCCTGCCGAAACGCAAACCGGAAAATTATTCAGGCTGCGGGGTAAAGGCGTGAAGCCGGTTAGGGGAGGAGCTGTCGGTGATTTACTGTGCAGGGTACAGGTTGAAACGCCCGTACATCTGACCAAAGAACAAAAGGCATTGGTTGAGCAGCTCAGCGAATCCTTGTCCGGCGGCGGTAAACATCACAGTCCCCAGGAATCATCATGGACTGATGGTGTAAAAAGCTTTTTCGATAAACTAACAGGATAAGTCATGATGCGTATTGCTGTAGTAGGTGCGTCTGGTCGTATGGGGCTTTGTTTGATTAAAGCGGCGGCACTGGCTAAAAATGCCGAATTAGCCGTTGCCGTCTCCCGTTCCGAGAGTCTTGCAATAGGCCGGGACGCTGGAGAATTGGCAGGCATCAGCGTGATCGGCGTTAAAGTAGTGGATAATTTGGCGGCAGTTGTCGATCAATTTGATGTATTGATCGATTTTACCCGTCCAGATGCTTCAATGGCCTTCATCGAGACTTGTCGGCAGGCCGGTAAAAAGATAGTCATCGGCACCACCGGTTACAGCGATGCGCAAAAGGCACTGATTACTAATGCGGCTAAAGATGTGGCGATAGTGATGGCTCCCAACATGAGTGTCGGCGTGAATCTGTCGCTTAAATTGCTAGAAATGACCGCCAAAGTCATGGGCGATTACACCGATATTGAAGTGATCGAAGCTCATCACCGGCATAAAATCGATGCGCCATCTGGTACTGCATTGCGCATGGGTGAAGTAATTGCAGACGCGTTAGGTCGCGATTTAAAAGATTGCGCGATTTATGGCAGGGAAGGTAATACCGGTGAGCGAGACAGAAAAACCATTGGTTTTTCAACTATACGCGCCGGGGACATAGTCGGTGAACATACTGTCATGTTTGCCGATGAAGGTGAGCGGGTTGAAATCACTCATAAAGCTACTAGTCGGATGACTTTTGCCAATGGCGCAGTAAGAGCCTCTGTGTGGTTGAAGAACAAACAAAACGGACTATATGATATGCAAGATGTCTTAGGTTTAAAAAATTGTTAATGACCAAAACTGCATAATCTCGTAAAATTACCTTAGTTTTGTTTTTTTTATAACGGGATGAGTCCTTAAGGGTTCATCCCGTTTTGCGCATTTGAGGTGACGTGTTTGACTAAGTCTGCTTTATTGGTATTGGAAGATGGAACGGTATTTTACGGCGTGGCTATAGGTGCAGACGGCTGTTCCGTGGGTGAGGTTGTTTTTAATACTGCTATGACCGGCTATCAGGAAATTCTCAGTGATCCATCTTATGCCCGGCAAATTGTGACATTAACCTATCCTCATATTGGTAATGTCGGGACAACCGGCGAAGATGATGAGTCTGTCGGCGTTTTTGCCAGCGGTCTGGTGATCAGGGATCTGCCATTGTTGGCTAGCAACTGGCGCAACGAAAAGACCTTGCAGCAATATTTGATTGATAACAATGTCGTAGCCATTGCCGATATTGATACCCGTAAATTAACCCGGCTTTTGCGTGACAAAGGTGCGCAACGCGGCTGTATTATGGCGGGTGAGTCCGTTGATCTGGATGTTGCAAAAAAGGCAATTGAAGGCTTTCCAGGGTTGAAGGGCATGGATCTGGCTAAGGAGGTTACTGTCGCCAGTCCTTATGAATGGACCGAAAATATCTGGCATTTGCAGAATGGACATAAGCCAGCCGAAAACCTCACTAAGCATGTTGTGGCTTATGACTTTGGCATTAAACGCAACATTCTTAGGCTGTTGGCAAATCGCGGTTGCCGTGTCACCGTTGTTCCTGCAACAACAACCGCTGAAACAGTATTGGCGATGAATCCAGACGGCGTTTTCCTGTCTAATGGCCCTGGTGATCCTGAGCCGTGTACTTATGCCATAGAGGCCATCAAAACAATACTGGAAAAGAAAATTCCGGTGTTTGGTATTTGCCTTGGGCATCAGTTATTGGCTTTGGCCAGCGGAGCGAAAACCGAAAAAATGAAATTCGGCCATCATGGCGCGAATCATCCTGTTCAGGAAATAGCCACAGGCCGAGTCATGATCAGCAGCCAGAATCACGGTTTTGCGGCCAATGAAGACAGTCTTCCTGATAATGTAATAGCGACTTACCGATCATTGTTTGACGGCAGCTTGCAGGGTATCAAGCGGACGGATTGTCCTGCCATGAGTTTTCAAGGTCACCCTGAAGCAAGTCCAGGTCCTCACGATGTGGAGTCTTTATTCGATGATTTCATCGAGATGATGGAACAAGTAAACAAGTAATCAGCAGAGCAAATCAACAAAATGCCAAAAAGAACCGACATAAAATCGATTTTATTACTGGGGGCGGGCCCCATTGTTATTGGTCAAGCCTGTGAGTTTGATTATTCAGGTACTCAAGCCTGTAAAGCGCTGCGGGAAGAAGGTTATCGCGTTATTCTGGTCAATTCCAATCCGGCAACGATTATGACCGACCCGGATATGGCCGATGCCACCTATATCGAGCCTATTGACTGGCAAACCGTAGAAAAAATCATCGCAAAAGAACGCCCCGACGCCATATTGCCCACCATGGGTGGACAAACTGCGTTGAATTGTGCGCTGGATCTTGATGCTCACGGCGTTTTGGAAAAATACGGCGTCGAGATGATCGGCGCCACCAAAGAAGCGATTAACAAAGCCGAAGACCGTGAGCTGTTTAATCAGGCGATGCGGAAAATCGGTTTTGAAGTAGCAAAATCAAAAACTGCGCATACCATGGAAGAGGCCTTGTCCGCACAGCAGGAAGTGGGCTATCCGACTGTCATCCGTCCTTCATTTACCATGGGCGGCAGTGGCGGCGGTATCGCCTATAACAAGGAAGAGTTTGTTGAAATCTGCGAGCGCGGCTTGTACTTATCGCCAACCAATGAGTTATTGATTGAAGAATCGGTGCTGGGCTGGAAAGAATATGAAATGGAAGTGGTGCGTGATTCCAAAGACAACTGCATCATTGTCTGTTCCATTGAAAACTTCGACCCGATGGGCGTGCATACTGGTGACTCCATCACTGTAGCGCCGGCGCAAACCTTAACTGATAAGGAATATCAGGTTCTGCGGAACGTCTCCCTGGCGGTATTGCGTGAGATTGGTGTTGATACCGGTGGTTCCAACGTACAGGTCGCTATTAATCCAAAAGACGGGCGGATGATTATTATTGAGATGAATCCGCGCGTATCGCGTTCGTCTGCGTTGGCGTCCAAGGCAACCGGTTTCCCGATTGCTAAAGTGGCGGCGAAACTGGCGGTGGGTTATACGCTGGATGAATTGAAGAACGAAATTACAGGCGGCGCAACACCGGCATCGTTTGAGCCGACCATTGATTATGTTGTCACCAAGGTTCCGCGGTTTACCTTTGAAAAATTCCCACAAGCGGATGACCGTTTGACCACGCAGATGAAGTCTGTGGGTGAAGTCATGGCGATTGGCCGTACTTTTCAGGAATCACTGCAAAAAGCCTTGCGTGGCTTGGAAATCGGCATCAGCGGCCTCGATGAAATTATCGACTTGAACAGGGAAGATGCCCAAGAGAAAATGCAGCGCGAAATGCGCCATCCAGGGCCGGATCGTTTGCTCTATGTTGCTGATGCATTCCGTAGCGGCATGAATCTGGAAGATGTGCACGCAGCCAGTAAAATCGATCCCTGGTTTCTTGCGCAGGTTGAAGATTTGGTTATCACGGAAAAGTCATTGTTGACTAAAACCTTGTCGACCTTGAAAGCAGGGGAGCTTTACAAATTAAAGCGCAAAGGCTTTTCAGATCTTAGATTGGCCAAGTTGCTGGATACGACTGAGTCTGAAGTGCGTAATGTTCGTCATAAACAGAACATTCGTCCGGTCTATAAACGCATTGATTCCTGTGCGGCCGAGTTTTCATCCGATACGGCTTATTTGTATTCGACGTATGAGGAAGAATGCGAAGCGCGGGTTTCCGACAAAGAAAAAATCATTATTCTCGGTGGTGGGCCTAACCGTATCGGACAAGGGATAGAGTTCGACTATTGCTGCGTACATGCCGCATTGGCATTGCGTGAAGATGGCTATGAAACCATCATGATTAATTGCAATCCTGAAACGGTTTCTACCGACTTTGATACCTCGGACCGTTTATATTTCGAGTCATTAACGCTGGAAGATGTGCTGGAAATTGTTCATATTGAACAACCCAAGGGCGTGATTGTGCAATATGGCGGTCAGACGCCGTTGAAACTGGCTCGTGCATTGGAAGCCGCTGGCGTGCCCATTATCGGTACATCGCCTGACTCGATTGATTTGGCTGAAGACCGTGAACGGTTCCAAAAGTTGCTGGAAAGGCTGAATTTGAAACAGCCGCCCAACGCCACAGCTCGCTCTGTTGAACAGGCGATTAATGCAGCAATAAAACTGGGTTATCCGCTGGTTGTAAGGCCTTCATACGTCTTAGGCGGTCGGGCAATGGAAATCGTCTTCAATGAAGAGGGTTTGCAGCGTTATATGAAAGAGGCAGTCAGTGTTTCCAATGATTCACCGGTATTGCTGGACCGTTTCCTTGATGATGCTGTCGAAATGGATGTTGATGCCATTTATGACGGAGAGCAGGTATTGATTGGCGGCTTGATGGAGCACATCGAGCAGGCCGGTGTGCATTCAGGAGATTCTGCATGTTCACTTCCGCCTTATGAATTGGCGCCGGAGATTCAGGATAAATTGCGTGAACAGGTCGCCAAAATGGCGGAAGCTCTGGGCGTGATTGGTTTGATGAATACCCAGTTTGCTATTCAGGGTGATGATATTTATGTGCTTGAAGTCAATCCAAGAGCTTCACGTACGGCACCTTTTGTATCCAAGGCAACCGGTTACCCGCTGGCTAAAATTGCGGCACGTTGCATGGTTGGACAAACCTTGGCGCAACAGGGTATTACTAAAGAACGCATTCCCGGTTACTATTCGGTTAAAGAGGCTGTCTTCCCCTTTGTTAAGTTTCCAGGCGTTGATCCCTTATTGGGCCCTGAAATGAAGTCAACTGGTGAAGTGATGGGTGTGGGCAAAACCTTCGGAGAGGCTTTTGCCAAGTCTCAGCGTGCAGCCGGTGTCAACTTGAATCACAGCGGCAAAGTGTTGATCAGTATTCGTGATGCAGATAAATCCAAGGCACCTGATGTTGCAAAAATGCTGGTAGATAAAAACTATGAGATCGTTGCTACTGGCGGAACGGCAAAATATCTTCAGGATGCAGGCATTCCTTGCGAGGTTGTTTATAAGGTTAATGAAGGAAGACCGAATACGGTTGATATGATCATAAATGGCCAGGTTCAACTGATTATTAATACCACCGAAGGTAAAAAAGCCATTTCAGATTCATTTACCATGCGTAGAGAAGCGCTGCAACATCGCGTGACTTATTACACGACGATGGCTGGAGCAAGAGCAGCCTGTTACGCGCTGGGTGAATTGGATGCAGGTGATGTGAATTGTTTGCAGGATCTGCATAAAAGCCTGACTTGATACAAAACGCTATGGGTGCGAATTTATTCGCGCCCATAGACTGAAAACTATTGGAGTTGTTGAAGAATGAATAAAGTACCTCTTACCGTGAAGGGCGCTGAAAAATTGCGGGCTGAATTGGAAGAATTAAAATCTGTTGTGCGTCCGCGCATTATTGCTGCAATTGCCAGTGCACGAGAGCATGGTGATTTAAAAGAAAATGCCGAATATCATGCTGCGAAGGAGCAACAAAGCTTTGCCGAGGGGCGTATTTCAGAGATTGAAGGTAAACTCTCTAATGCGCAAATTATTGACGTTACCAAGGTTGATGCAAACGGTAAGGTGGTTTTTGGTGCGACAGTAGAAATTGAAGATATTGAAGCCGAGAGAAAGGTGACTTATCAGATTGTTGGCGAAGATGAGGCCAATATCAAGGAAGGCCGTATTTCAATTGGATCGCCTATTGCCAGAGCGTTAATCGGCAAAGAAGTTGAAGATGTTGTTACGGTTAAGACGCCGGGCGGCAATGTCGACTATGAAATCATCTCGGTCAAATATATTTGACCGAGCGTGGAGGAGCAGGGGTAGCTTGAAGACATACCCCTGATTCAATTATTTGTCAGGGTTTTGTCTGTAAATAACAGCAATTTGTCCAATATTTTGAATGAGCTCTGCTCCCGTGTCAGCGCAGATTTTCTCGCTAATCTGCTTGCGATCGTCTCGTTCAGCGCGTATGCGTACTTTAATCAGTTCGTGGCTGTTGAGTGCCAATTCAATCTCTGCCAGCACGGCGGATGTAAATCCCGATTGACCGATCATAATGACGGGCTTTAAGCTGTGCGCTTTAGCCTGGAGTTTTTTCTTATCTGCAGAGTTCACTCTTTATTCCTAAATTAAAAGCGCAAATTTTACACTAAAATACAGTTATGGGACGAAGTAAAAGTAGTAGTCGTTGGATGCAGGAACATTTTCATGATGAATATGTCAAAATGGCGCAGGCTCAGGGATATCGGTCGCGTGCGGTTTTTAAGCTGAATGAGATTCAGGACAAGGATCAGATTATCAAGCCAGGGATGAATATTATTGATTTGGGTGCGGCGCCGGGTGGATGGTCTCAGCGTGCACGGCAGATTATTGGTAAAAAAGACAAGATTATCGCTTTGGATATATTGCCGATGGACCCGCTTGAGGGCGTTGATTTTATACAGGGAGATTTTCGTGAGCAGGCGGTGATGGATCAATTGTACGCTGTTCTTGACGGCGCTCCGATCAATCTGGTGATGTCAGATATGGCACCGAATATGAGTGGTAATAAGGGCGTAGATCAGCCGCGTTCTATTTATTTGGGGGAGCTGGCTTTGGATACGGCAAAGACAGTCTTGTCAAAAGATGGCATCTTTCTGGTTAAATTATTTCACGGGGAAGGCTTCGAGGAATTTCATAAGGAAGTTCAACAATTCTTTTCAAAAGTAGTCATAAGAAAGCCTAAAGCATCAAGACCCAGAAGCAATGAAGTTTATATTTTGGCGAAAGGGTTTAAATAATCTTTTGTAGTCCCAATATATGTAATATGGGGGAATTACTGGGTATGATGAAGTTGTATTTTTCATACGCAAGTGAATTCCAGATAAATAACGGCAGTCAGGAAAGTTAACTCCTGATATAATTACTCAGTTTTTTAATCGAGAGCCTTTCAGGCCCAGGGCGTGTAACTTGAACGATATGGTAAAAAATATAATCCTATGGGTCGTCATTGCTGTTGTATTGATGTCCGTGTTTAATAATTTTGGCCCGCAAAATGATCGAAGCGATTCGTCGATGTCCTATTCGCAATTCATCGAATCAGTGAAAGCAGGCCAGGTTCAGCAGGTGATGATTGATAACAACATCATCAAGGGCAAAATGCAGGGTGGCGAAATATTTAAAACCTACGCGCCTTCAGATCCTCACTTAGTGGATGATTTGCTGGCAAATGGCGTGGAAATCAAGGCTATTCCGCCTGAGCAACCTTCCATGCTAATGCAGTTGCTGGTTTCTTTTGGGCCTATGTTGCTGCTTATAGCTGTTTGGGTTTTCTTTATGCGCCAAATGCAGGGTGGAGCAGGCGGTGGTCGCGGGGCTATGAACTTTGGTAAAAGCAAAGCTCGCATGCTCGAAGAAGATCAAATCAAAGTCACTTTTGCAGATGTTGCAGGTTGTGATGAAGCTAAAGGTGAAGTCGTCGAAATGGTCGATTTCCTTAAAGATCCTGCGAAATACCAGAAATTAGGCGGTAAAATTCCTCGCGGCGCGCTGATGATTGGGCCTCCGGGAACAGGTAAGACCTTGTTGGCGAGAGCTATTGCCGGCGAAGCTAAAGTGCCATTTTTTACAATTTCCGGTTCGGATTTTGTTGAGATGTTTGTTGGTGTGGGCGCATCCCGTGTTCGGGATATGTTTGAGCAAGCCAAGAAAAATGCCCCTTGTATTATCTTTATAGATGAGATTGATGCTGTGGGTCGTCAGCGTGGTGCCGGTTTGGGCGGTGGCAATGATGAGCGTGAGCAGACATTAAATCAGCTGCTGGTTGAAATGGATGGGTTTGAGGGTAACGAAGGCATTATCGTCATTGCTGCTACTAACCGTGCGGATGTATTGGATAAGGCTTTATTGCGACCCGGACGGTTTGATCGTCAAGTAACGGTAGGTCTGCCTGATGTTAGAGGTCGTGAGCAGATTCTTAAAGTCCACATGAAAAAAGTACCTGCAGCTGATGATGTTGAAGTTAAGTATATAGCTCAAGGCACGCCGGGTTTTTCAGGGGCTGATTTAGCAAACTTGATCAATGAAGCTGCGTTATTTGCTGCCAGAATGAACAAGCGCGTAGTTAATATGGCAGATCTTGAAAAAGCCAAGGATAAATTGATTATGGGCGTTGAAAGAACGTCTATGGTGATGAATGAGAAAGAAAAGAAAATGACTGCCTATCACGAAGCTGGTCATGCGATAGTTGGCAGACTGGTTCCTGAGCATGATCCTGTCTACAAAGTGAGTATTATGCCTAGAGGCCGTGCGCTGGGCATTACCATGTTTTTACCTGAACGAGATCAGTACAGTGCCAGCAAGCAAAAGTTGGACAGTATGATTTCCAGTTTATATGGTGGCCGTATTGCAGAAGAGATTATTTTTGGCCAGGAACAAGTCAGTACCGGTGCCTCTAATGATATTGAGCGCGCTACTGAGTTAGCCAGAAATATGGTGACTAAATGGGGGTTCTCTCAACGATTGGGGCCATTGTCATACAGTGAAGAAGAGGGTGAGGTTTTTCTTGGACGTTCGGTGACGCAGCATAAATCAGTTGCTGAAGAGACCTCTCATACTATTGATGAAGAGATTCGTTCTTTTATCGATCGTAACTATGAGCGTGCAGAAACCATTCTGAAAGAAAATATAGATATTTTACATGCCATGTCGGCGGCGCTGATGAAGTATGAGACTATCGATAAATCTCAAATAGACGACTTGATGTCTCGTAGACCTGTAAGAGATCCTGAGGGTTGGGATGATGTTCCTCCTTCTCATTCATCTCATGGAGACACTGTAACCGATGAGGTTAAAGATAAAGAGGATAATAAAAACGAGAAATCAATCGGTGGAGCTGCTGAGCAAAGTTAACAGTTCTCCGGATTAAAACTAAAGGAGAGGCTATGCCTCTCCTTTTTTATGCGATTTTGAAAACAAATAATTGAAAAACATTTGATTGACAGCAAGGTGTCTTGCCATTGCTGTAATCCCTAGTAAATAGAGACTATTAAAATATCTGGATACGGAGGCTTGGATTCATGACAAGAAAATATTTTGGAACTGATGGTATCAGGGGAAAGGTGGGAGAATCTCCGATAACAGCGGATTTTATGTTAAAGCTGGGCTGGGCAGCTGGGCGGGTGTTTGCTAATGAAGGGCATGGCTTTGTTCTGGTTGGTAAAGATACACGCATTTCGGGCTATATGTTTGAGTCAGCTTTGGAAGCAGGATTAACTGCTGCGGGCGTGGATACTCGTTTGTTAGGGCCTATGCCAACGCCGGGTATAGCTTACTTAACCCGTACCCTAAGGGCTCAGGCAGGAATTGTTATTAGTGCCTCTCATAATCCTTATTACGATAACGGGGTTAAATTTTTCTCAGTGCAGGGCACAAAGCTACCTGATGAAATAGAGAAAAAAATAGAAGAGTATATTGATTCGCCGATGACCACAGTGGAGTCATCAAAATTGGGCAAGGCGAAACGGTTGGTTGATGCCGCCGGTCGCTATATTGAGTTTTGCAAGGCCAGCGCACCGACTCGGCTTGATTTTAGCGGCATGAGGATTGTCATCGATTGCGCTAATGGAGCGACTTATCATATAGCTCCGCATGTCTTTAGCGAAGTAGGTGCGGAAGTTGTTACGATAGGTGCTGAACCTAATGGGCTTAATATTAATGACGAGTGTGGCGCAACTAAACCAGAAAAATTAGCCGCAACAGTCTTATCTTATCGTGCCGATTTAGGTATTGCACTGGACGGCGATGGCGATCGATTGGTAATGGTTGATCATAAAGGTGAAATCGTAGATGGTGATGAGCTTATTTATATCATTGCTAAATCGCGACTAGATGCGGGGCAGATGTCCGGACCTGTAGTTGGCACGTTAATGACAAATCTGGGAATGGAACACGGCCTTAAGAAGCTGGGTATAAATTTAATTAGAGCCAAGGTGGGTGACCGGTACGTTATGGAAATGCTGGCAAAGCATAAAGGAATTTTGGGAGGAGAGAATTCCGGCCATATCATTTGCCTGGATAGAACAACAACGGGTGATGGCATTATTTCGGCATTGCAGGTGATGGCTGAAATGCAAAACAGTGGGAAAAATTTGCATGAATTGAAGTCTGGAATGCAAAAATACCCGCAAGTTCTAGTGAATGTAAAAACAAATAAGAAAATAAACCCTGATGAAGATGTGAATATACAAAAGTCAATGAAAGACATTGAGAAAAAAATGGGTGATACCGGTCGGGTATTGCTTAGAGCTTCAGGCACTGAACCATTAATTCGCGTTATGGTGGAAGGACAAGATAAAGATTTGGTCAAAAGTTACGCAAATCAATTGGCTGACGTTGTTAAGAAAGCAATAGGTGCTTGAACTAAGCGCTATTAGCATATACTATACGTCCTTTTATTCTGGCTGGGCAGTTGTTCAGTGGTAGACATCCAAACTCAAATATTTCATTAGTTCCTGGTAGTCTTTGCTGCTGATGAAGGGTGTTGTTGCAGAAAAAATATAAATCATATGCGGTGGTAGTGCCAGGCCGAATATTGAAAGTGGTTTAATTAGGCGGGACTTCGCTGATGCGGAATCCTTTTTACAGATTTATCATTCGATTTAGAGTAGTTTAACCATCATGTATCAGGTAATTATTGTTGTTCATGTGTTGTTGGGTTTAGGAGTTATTGGATTAGTATTAATCCAGCAAGGCAAAGGTGCTGATGCTGGTGCGGCTTTCGGTACTGGCTCATCAGGTTCTGTTTTTGGTGCTCAGGGCGCTGGGTCATTTTTGTCACGGACTACAGCCATTCTGGCAGCCTTGTTTTTTACAACTAGCCTAGGACTTGCAGTGTTAAGTGGCCAGCAAGGCGCAGCTTATGATTTAATGACTACTCCTAAAGTTGAACAAGATACACTTGGTCTTCCTGACGTAGATGGAACGAAAGGTGCGGAGAGCATTCCTTCTATCCCCGTTGCTCCGTTGGCTACTGAAGCTGAGCAGCCAGCTAAGAAAAATAAATAATCTGTTGTTTGTACAAAAATAAAGATGCCGTCGATTAATGATTTAAGTATCTTTATAATCATGTTTTAGCCGATGTGGTGAAATTGGTAGACACGCCATCTTGAGGGGGTGGTGACGCAAGTTGTGCCGGTTCAAATCCGGCCATCGGCACCAAATATACCCTGCTAGAGATTTTTCTTTAGCAGGGTTTTTTGTTAGGAGCATACTGTCAATTTTTATTGAAATGTCTTAAGGCCAAGGGATTTTATGGTTGGTCATCTGCTTCAAGGCAGCTCGATAAAGCAAATCGTAAAATTAAAAGTGTCATCATAATGGGGTATAGCAGGTAATGCTGTTGCAACCCCAGACTGGCCATGACACAAATCATCACAATCCAGGGCTGAAGTCTGCTCTTGTCAGAAAGAGACTGCATTTGACGCAGTGTTTCGTAATCAATTTTATGTCGTTGACCGATAAAAAATAGTGAGACAAATGCCGTCATAAATGCAAAATAAAGCGGATATAAAAAGAAAATCGGTGAGTCTTCGTTAAATAACGGCTTCCAGTAGGCAAACCATGTCAGCAACATACTACTGGAAAATATGTCATACCAAATTTTTGGTGATATTGTTTTGTAAATGATTCCAAAAATACAGATGACCGCTAATCCAATACTGATATAAATAAATAGCGGAGATATTAGTCTGTTTTGTAGTGGACTCTGAGTTTGCACCATAAAACTTAAGGTGAGGCTAATGGCGATAAAAAATGGCATGGCAGTATGTAGAATCCAGTTGTTGTGAATCAATTGTGTTAGTTTATAGGCATATTAGTTATTGTTTATACACAGATTGATTTTATTTTTATAAAGTGTAGGCTGGGTCTGTCGTAGACGTTGTGCACTAAGGTTTAATAATAGTAACCTATTGATTATTATTCACAATAAGTTTCTGTATAAAAACACTACAATTTAACAGGGAGGCAGACATTATCAGGCCTGAGCTGTGTTAATTAAACTTTATGCACAGAGTTATGCACAGGAATTGTGGAAAAGGAGTGTATGTGGTTGATTGTTGGATTTTAGCGATTAAGTTCAACAGGGAAGCTTAGCATCTGATCAATTCGTTTCAGGAGAATACAGTGACTGAACAAATAAAATATATCCGCTGGTTTAGTGAATTAACTATCGACGATGTGCCGCTGGTCGGCGGCAAAAATGCATCACTGGGCGAAATGTATCGTGAGTTGACCCCGCAAGGCATCATTATTCCCAATGGATTTGCAGTGACGGCTGAAGGTTACCGCTATTTGCTGGATCAAGCCAATGCATGGGAGCCGCTACATCAGGCTCTGGATGACCTGAATCCAGACGATGTTGCAGATCTTGCCCGTCGTGCGCGTAAAGCCCGCGAAATAATCTATGCCGCACCATTGCCCGATGATCTTGAGCAGCAGATTCTGGATGCATTTGCCCAATTGCGCCAGCAGTACGGCGAGGATTTGAGCGTTGCAGTACGCAGTTCGGCGACCGCAGAAGACTTGCCGACCGCCAGTTTTGCCGGACAGCAGGATACCTACCTTAATATACGCGGAGACCAGGCGTTACTGGATGCCTGTAAACGCTGCTTTGCCAGTCTTTTTACCGACCGCGCCATTCATTACCGGATAGATCAGGGCTTTGATCATTTCAAGTTGGCGCTATCGATAGGCGTGATGAAGATGGTGCGTTCCGATCTGGATGCCAGTGGCGTGATGTTCTCGCTGGATACAGAATCGGGATTCAGTGATGTGGTTTTTATCAACGGGGCTTATGGGCTGGGCGAAAATGTCGTGCAGGGCGCAGTAGATCCAGATGAGTTTTATGTGCACAAGCCCACTTTTGAGCAGGGCCATCGTGCCGTATTAAAACGCACCTTGGGCGCAAAAAAGATAAAAATGGTTTATAGCGACGGCAGCACGCATGAAACTACGCGCAATATCGTGACATCCACCGAAGAGCGCAACCGTTTTTGCATTGCCGACCAGGATGCGCTCACGCTTGCCGACTACGCCATCAAAATAGAAAAGCATTACAGCGCCAAGGCAGGGCAAGCCAGGCCGATGGATATGGAATGGGCGAAAGACGGCATTGACGGCAAGTTGTATATTGTTCAGGCACGGCCTGAAACCGTGGTATCCCAGCTGAGTGGCATGATTTTGGAGCAATACAGCCTTAAGCAAAAAGCCGAGCCGATAATCACGGGACATTCGGTAGGCAGCAAGATTGCCACAGGCAATGCGCGCATTATTGAGAAATTGGAACAGCTTGGCGATTTCAAACCGGGGGACATACTGGTTGCGGACATTACCACGCCGGACTGGGAGCCGGTCATGAAGATTGCCTCGGCGATTATCACCAATCGCGGCGGGCGCACCTGTCATGCTGCGATTATCTCCCGTGAGTTGGGGGTCCCTGCCGTGATCGGTTGTGACAACGCCACGACGGCCATTAAAAACAATACGCCAATCACCGTGTCCTGCGCCGAAGGAGATATAGGCAAAGTCTATCCCGGCGTCCTTGACTTCGATATTACAACGACGGATCTGTCCGGCCTGAAACGTCCCAAAACCAAAATCATGCTCAATATCGGCAATCCGGAACTGGCGTTTAAAACCAGCTTTTTGCCCAACGACGGCGTTGGCTTGGCGCGGATGGAATTTATCATTACCGAATACATTAAAGCTCATCCTATGGCGCTGATACACCCAGAGCGAGTGAAAGATCCAGAGGAGCGCGAGCAGCTAAACCAGTTGACGCGCAATTACGCCAAGGCGGAGGACTTCTTTGTCCAGCGCCTGTCGGAAGGCGTGGGGACTATTGCCGCAGCGTTTTATCCTAAGCCCGTGGTAGTGCGGATGTCAGATTTTAAAACCAATGAATACGCCACGTTGCTGGGCGGGCGCTGGTTTGAATTCGATGAAGAAAACCCGATGATCGGTTTTCGCGGCGCTTCCCGTTACATCCATCCGGCCTATGCCGAAGGCTTTGCATTGGAATGTGCTGCTATGAAGCGGGTACGCGATGACATGGGGTTGACCAATGTAATACTGATGATTCCCTTTTGCCGCCGGGTACAGGAAGCCCAGCGCGTTCTTGACTACATGGCGCAGCTCGGCTTGAAGCGCGGCGAGAATGGGCTGGAGATTTATGTCATGTGCGAAATCCCCAATAACGTCATACAAATTGATGCGTTTTCCCAGCATTTTGACGGTTTTTCCATCGGCTCGAACGACCTTACCCAGCTTACCTTGGGCGTAGATCGCGATTCTGCCATCGTCGCCGAGGATTTTGACGAACGGGATGCGGGCGTTAAAGAAATGATCCGCCTTGCCGTGGAAGGCTCAAAACGTAATGGCAAACATTGCGGCCTATGCGGCCAGGCGCCGTCTGATTATCCTGAAATGGCTGAGTTTCTGGTGGAAATCGGTATACATTCGATGAGCCTGAATCCCGATACAGTGCTACAGACCACGCAACATGTGCTGGACACCGAAAAACGGCTGGGTAGGACTTAATCGGCATGGGAAAACCTTTTAATATCCTATAGTTGTTGCGCTTAATGCCTGTCAAAAACACGGGTTAACCGATATAATGGCGCATAAAACATTCATCCAGTTGGTGAGAATAGAGTGGATATTAAAGAATACATGAAAACACTGGGTCAGCAGGCCAGGAAAGCAGGACGAGAAATTAGCCGTACCGAGTCGGGCAAAAAAAATCAGGCTCTGCTGGAAATTGCCAGATTTATTGAAAACAGTCATGAGCTGTTGATAGCGGAAAACCGTAAGGATTTGGACGCAGGCAGGAAAAACGGCCTGGATGCGGCCTTGCTGGACAGGCTGGAATTAAAGCCAGCCGGTATTCAATCGATGGTTGAAGGTTTAAAACAGGTCGCCGCGTTACCCGATCCGGTCGGCGAAATCAGCGATTTAAGCTATAGGCCGAGCGGCATACAGGTAGGCCAAATGCGCGTGCCTTTGGGCGTGATCGGCATTATTTACGAATCCCGCCCCAATGTGACGGTCGATGCTGCGGCTTTGTGCCTTAAATCCGGCAATGCCTGTATCTTAAGAGGCGGCTCGGAAGCCATCCATTCCAATCAGGCGATTGCAGCCTGCATATCTCAAGGCCTGGAAGCGGCAGGCTTGCCGATTGAAGCGGTGCAAATCGTGGCAACGGCGGATCGCGCGGCGGTGGGCGAATTGATCACCATGAACGAATACGTCGATGTCATCGTGCCGCGCGGCGGCAAAAGCTTGATCGAGCGCATTTCCAAGGATGCTACGATTCCCGTGATCAAGCATCTGGACGGCATTTGCCATGTCTATATCGATGATACAGCCAACCTAGACAAGGCGGTCAGGATTGCCGTCAACGCCAAAACCCACCGCTACGGTGTCTGCAATGCGATGGAAACCTTGCTGGTTGCCGAGAGCATTGCCGCAAAAGTTTTGCCGCTGCTGGCTGAACAATACAGCGAAAAAGGCGTTGAATTACGCGGCTGCCTTAAAACCTGTTCCCTGATTCCCAACTGCATCAGAGCGACCGAGGAAGACTGGAACACTGAATATCTGGCGCCGATTTTATCGATCAGGATTGTTAACGGCATTGATGAAGCGATGGAGCACATCAACCAATACAGTTCCGGGCATACCGAAGCTATCGTGACCGAAGATTATACCTTGGCCCGTCGCTTTTTGCGGGAAGTGGATTCCAGTTCGGTGATGGTGAATGCCTCAACCCGCTTTGCCGATGGTTTTGAGTATGGTTTAGGCGCTGAAATCGGCATCAGCACCGATAAGCTGCATGCTCGCGGTCCGGTGGGTTTAAAGGGGCTGACCTCGCTAAAATACATCGTGCTGGGTGATGGCCAAATCAGGCAATAAATGATTGGCATCCTTGGCGGTACCTTTGATCCTATCCACTACGGACATTTGCGTTCTGCGCTGGAAGTTAAAGACATCTTCGGGCTGGACGAAGTTCGGTTAATCCCTTGTGCCAATCCGCCGCATCGCAACCAACCTGCCGTAACAGCAAAGCAGCGCCTGCTGATGCTGGAGCTGGCGATAAGAAACCAGCCGGGCTTGAAAATCGATACCAGGGAGCTGGACAGATACAACCAGCATAAAGAGCCGTCTTATATGGTGGACACGCTGAAGTCCCTGCGGCAGGAATTTCCAGCCGAACCCTTGCTGTTGTTTATCGGCAGTGACGCGTTCAAAAATTTAACCGGCTGGCATCAATGGCAGCAGTTATTTGACTATGCGCATCTTGTGGTGATGACCCGTCCGGGTTTTGAAACACAGGAGCTCGATGGTTTTTTTAAAACTAGACTGGCTAAAGATAGTAAAGAGCTGGCGCAGGATATTGCGGGGAAACTCTGTTTTCAGCAGATCACCCAACTGGATATTTCGGCAACGGCTATCAGGGACATGATTGCAAGAAAACAGAATCCGGGTTTTTTATTGCCCGATGCTGTCATAGAATACATCAAGCAACACAAGCTTTACGAGACACATTGATCTCATTTTTATACTAGGAATTTGAATGCAAGCAGAAGATATACTGAAAATTGTCCAGGATGTTTTGGATGAACGAAAAGGGCAATACATAACGACACTGGACGTTCGGGGTAAAACCAGTTTTACCGATTATATGGTGCTGGTGACAGGTACTTCAGACCGTCACCTGAAATCTTTATGTGACTACGTATCTGAAAAACTCAAGGAAAACGGCGTCAGACCTTTGGGTGTTGAGGGCGATTTAGGCTCAGACTGGGTGCTGCTGGATTTGGGCGATGTGATTGTCCATGCGATGACCGCACAGGCACGCGAATTTTATCAACTGGAAAAACTATGGTCAGTTGATCGCGCGAAAGAAAGCGAGCAGGAAGCGGGTTAAAAAGCTGTAGGGCGGTTTCGCGCGAGCAAACCGCCAATCAATGCACAATATCAAAGACAATCGGGCAAGAAAATCTCTGCTTGAGAAGTCAGAACAGGGGGCGGGTTAAAGGCTCCGTTTGTGGCGGATTGCCTCAGGGCGAATCCGCCTTCGCTGCGAGACAGGAGTCGAGTAGTCCCCAGAAGCGATAGTGCATGTGTTTTTACGCAGCGTTTTGTGCGGAGTGAAAATGCAGGCTTTCCGAAATCGCGTCGAGTCATTGGGATGATGT
>JBAZTN010000007.1:0-30478 GCA_041661895.1 Methylobacter sp.
GGCCACGAATTGCAGTTGGTGCTTGAGCGCAAGACCTATCTGATTTCGACGCTGCTCTCGTATGTTTTCGGTCTGCAGCTGCTTTCCCTCTTTTTGTTTATATTTACCGCCGATAGCTTGACCCCACTTTTTGTCGGAGCCATGTGTGCCGCGGGTACATTAAACGTCGATGCCTTCGGCTATCCCACGCTGGTACTGAAAATTTTCAGCTTTATTCTGGCCGGCCTCTGGCTGGTTTTGAATTATGCTGACAACCAGGGTTACGACTACCCGCTGATCAAAAAGAAGTACCTGCTGCTGGCATTCATCGCGCCCTTTATTATTCTGGAGACTATTCTTGAGAGCGCCTACTTTCTGAGCATGAAGGCGGATGTCATTACCTCATGCTGCGGCAGTCTTTTCAGCAGTGAGCGGGTAACGGGAATCGGCTCTGAAATTGCTTCTTTGCCTGCAATGCCGATGATGTGGGTTTTTTACAGCGCCATGTTATGCACGCTGCTTTGCGGGTTTTTTTTCTATCTGAAGGGGGTAGGCGGCTATCTCTATGCAGCGCTGAGCTTGCTGATGTTTTTCATCTCACTGGTATCTATCGTATCCTTCATCTCGTTGTACATCTATGAGTTGCCGACCCATCATTGTCCATTCTGCATCATCATGGAAGAGTACAACTATATCGGCTACCTTCTCTATATGCTCCTGTTCGGCGCAACGGTATCGGGTCTTGGCGTCGGTGCACTGATTCCTTTTCGCCAGGTAGAAAGCCTGCAATCCATGCTGAGCGGGTTCATCCGCAAACTGGCCCTAACTTCCATTATCTTATACGCAGCGTTTACCGCACTGGTCACTTATGAAATCGTTTCCTCAAGCCTGGTTATTGCTTATGAAGTCGTTTATTAACTCTGATTCGTGGCTATGCAAACCATGATTTATAAAAAGGAACCCCTGATTAAGTCCTTCGACAGGCTCAGGACGAACGGTAAGTCGTTGATTCCGTTCGTGGTGAGCTTGTCGAACCATGAATGGAATCAACCTGCTCAGAGATTACCCGGAATATTGCCTTGGTTGACCCTGTTTATTCTACTTTTCAGTATGAATATCAGCTATGGCGACGAACCCACGGTTACCATCAAAAAATCCGACCGCTGCCCGGTATGCGGCATGTTTGTCTACAAATACCCGAAATGGGTCGCCCAAATCATCTTCAAGGATGGTTCTTACTATTTCTACGACGGCGCGAAAGATATGTTCAAACATATCTTCGACACAGCGAAATATACGTCCGGAAAATCGGCGGAAAATATCAAGGATATTTATGTCACGGACTATTACGAGGTGGAGTTGATTGACGCCAAATCGGCCTTTTATGTACTTGGTTCAGACGTATTAGGCCCGATGGGGCATGAATTACTGCCGTTCAAGGATCAGGAGTCCGCGCAGGAATTCCTGGAAGATCATAAAGGCAAATCCATCATCCGCTTTCAGGAGGTGACTCCGGCCGTTATCGAATCACTGGATCGCCGGACATGAAAACGCTCAAATGCCTGACTGTACTGCTACTGGTCGCTATCACTCTCGGCGGATGCAATAAGCGAGCAGGATTGCAGATCGGGGATACCATCCCTGACGTCACGCTGACCGACTTCCAGGGCAAATCCGTAACCCTGCCCAAAGACATCAAAGGCAAAGTCGCGTTGGTGCGCTTTTGGTCCATCGATTGCGGTTTCTGTGACAAAGAGATTCTTTTGTCTCTGGAGCCTCTTTATCAAAAATACAAGGATCGGGGATTCGTGCCGATGGCGATCAATGAAAGCCGTGTCGTCAAAACCGACGAGCGACTCAAACAGTTTAATCATCTGACCTATCCCATGCTGGTCGATGAATACGGCCTGGTGGCCAAACGTTTTGGTGTTATCGGCTTGCCGACTACCTTCGTGATTGACGAGCAAGGTATTGTTCGAGACAAGCTTACCGGGGAAGCCGGCATCGGAGAACTTGAAAAACGGTTTACAACAATCCTATACAAAGGAGTTTTTTATGAAAGTGGCTATTAAAATATCGTTCATGCCGGTGCTGTTATTCCAGCTTATATTGATGTCGGCCTGGGTATCGGCCGATGAACAACATGAACGTCCAAGCTGCCGTGTCTGCGGGATGTATATCGACCAATACCAAAAGAGTGCCGCCGAATTGGTCTACAAGGATGGAAAGAAGGAGTATACCTGTGGTGTCGCCTGTATGCTGCGGGAAGTCGAGGATGCCGGCGGCATCTCCGCATTCAAGTCGGTGCAAGTGCATGACTGGGTCTCAGGCAAGCTGGTGGATGCCGAAACCGCTACCTATGTCATGGGTAGTAATATCATTCCCGACATGGTGCCCAACTATATCGCTTTCGCTAATCGCGATGAGGCCGAGGCCTTCGCTGCCAAAGAGGGCGGCGATGTTATCGATTTCAACATTGCCTATGATGACATTTCGCCAGTGGGCACGACTGCACCGTTTCGGATCCGTACGGCCGTCACGCCGGGTAAAGGTAATTTCAGTGCAGGCATGGTCTATGGTTATAACGAAAAAGACAGACTTAAGATTGGCTCCAATAGCGTCGATCCAGGCGAGTTTATTGGCAGTAACCAGGCGCAACCTCGGGTTCCAAGTCAACTCGAAGCCCATCAACAGGCTTTGATCGCCAACTATTCGCCCACTGATGATATCGCGCTGTTTATCAATGTGCCTTGGATCGAGAGAAGAACCAAAACGCTCGTTCAACCAGTTCCAGGCAGAATCAACGAAACGGTAGCTGAAGAAAATGGCATCGGTGATATTACCCTTGAAGGGCGTTATAACTTCTGGCGCAGCACAAGATGGGATAAGTTCGGTACCATATTGTTGGGCACTACCTTACCGACAGGCCAATTTAGTGCACGCCGTGAACCCACGCCATCTCCGTTTGTAGCTCGTCAGACAGGAAACAATCTTATTTCGACCGGTCCTGCGCTTCAACTAGGTAAGGACACGGCGACTTTCACCGGCGGCCTGTTGTATTCACAACGCTGGAAAGATTGGTGGCTACATACGTCCGCGTTGTACACGGTCAATCCCGAAAACGACGAGAATTACGCTTTCGGTGATGTGGCTACGGCCGGTCTGGCATTACACTACACACCGAATTACGATTGGATGTTCGGCGTTGAAATGGACGCTAACTACATTCAGAAAAACGAAGATCAAGGCTTCAAAATAGGCAACACTGGCGGTACCGTGACTAACCTGGCTTTTGTTAGCGATTGGCGTTTCCTGAATGCCTTTGGCGGTAATTTCAAATTGCGTGGCTCGGTAGGCTTACCGATCTACGAAGACCTGAATTCCAGAGAAATCGTTAATCCACAAGGACGAACTTTTACCCAAGTCCAACTTGGTGACGGCTTCTTCGGCAACTTGGCAGTTCAATGGACCTTCAGATCTGCTCCGGAATATTAACCATTCGCTTAGTCGCCAGTTCGTCTGTGTTGCAGGCAGACGAACTGGATGGTCCTGCTTTTTTAAGAAATATAATTATAATTAAGATAAAATTTATGGCATCCATGAATCTCCCAAAAAACTATGGTCTAATTTTTCGTTATCAGGCCTATTAGGAGGGTTCGCTTTTGGCTAAGCTATCAATCTTAAAATTTCTAACTTGCCTGACGTTCTGGATAGCCAGTGAGGCGTTCGCTATCGATTCAGCGGAATTATTGCCGGCTGATCAAGCTTTTCAATTCACATCCAAAGTGGAGAAAGCCGACAGGCTGGTGTTGTCCTGGAATATTGCGAACGGATATTATCTTTATCGTAACAAATTCAAATTTGTCTCGTTGACTCCCGGCATAAAAGTGGGAGAGCAAATCTTTCCTCCCGGCCACACCAAACACGATAATTTTTTCGGTGAAGTGGAAGTTTTCCGGGACCACCTTGATGCGGAAATAGCTCTCCAACGCCAGGATCCAAAACTGAATAAGCTGGTGTTGGAAGTGACTTTCCAGGGCTGCGCCGATGCAGGCGTTTGTTATATGCCTGTTCAGCAAACCATTTCTTTCGATTTATCTGATAAAAGTTTCACTTGGTGGGGACTGACTTCCGCTTCCGACAATTCCACACCGTTTATTTCGGAACAGGATAGTATCGCCGCCTCGTTAGGCGGCAGATCGCTGTGGCTGATAATCCTGAGTTTCCTCGGCTTTGGTTTGTTACTGGCGTTTACGCCGTGCGTGTTTCCAATGATCCCCATTCTTTCCGGCATCATCATCGGACAGGGTACGCGACTTACGACACGAAGAGCCTTTGTGCTATCTTTGGGTTATGTACTTGCTTCCGCTGTGACTTATACGATTTTCGGCGTATTAGCCGGTCTTTTCGGAAGCAGTCTGCAAGCTTTTTTCCAGGAGCCTTGGGTGATTATTGCGTTTAGCGCGATTTTTGTTTTGTTGGCGTGCTCGACGTTTGGATTTTTTCATATTCAAATGCCTGCCTTTATACAAAACAGACTCGTGAATATCAGCGCCAAGCAACAGGGTGGTAATCTGCTAGGGGCGGCGGTGATGGGCTCGCTTTCGGCTTTAGCTATCGGGCCTTGCATTACGGCTCCATTAGCAGGCGCGCTGATCTACATCGGGCAAACCGGCGATGCGATGTTGGGTGGATTGGCGCTGTTCTCATTGGGGATAGGCATGGGAATACCGTTGCTTATTATCGGAACTTCCGCGGGGAAACTGCTACCTAAAGCCGGTGTTTGGATGAATGTCACGAAGGCTGTTTTTGGCGTAGGACTGCTGGCAGTTGCGGTGTGGCTATTGGGTCGCATCATGCCACCGATGGTTACCCAGTTGCTTTGGGGGGCACTGCTGATTATTCCGCTGATGTATTTGGGATGGAAAAAGCTCTGGAAAGGAGTCGGAATGGCGGTATCGATTTACGCGGTTTTTTTGCTTGTGGGGATTGTCACTCATCAGCAACGCGACGCGATGCAGCTTTTATGCGTCGCGGCAGTCGCCTGCGAAGAACAGCCGGCGCTGCCATTTCAAAAGATCAAATCAGTTGATGAATTACAGCAAATCCTGGATGAAGCTCATGCGCAAGGACGATGGGTCATGCTTGATGTTTATGCCGACTGGTGCACATCGTGCAAGGAAATGGAGCTTTATACGTTTTCGGATCCCAAGGTCAGGGAAGCCTTATCACCTGTTTTTTTGGTGCAGGCTGACGTTACGCAAAATTTACAGGCTGATCAGGCATTGCTGAAAAAATTTAATCTGATCGGCCCTCCTGCGATACTTTTCTTTGGTCCTGATCGACGAGAACATGAGTCATACCGGGTTATCGGTTATATGAAAGCCGAAAAATTTCGGGCTCAGCTTGGCATTGTTCAATAAGCCGGTTTTCCAGCATTCAAGTCGGTCATAGGGCATCATCTTTGGGTCACTATTGACACCAATTTCATACCATGCGATCCAAACTGTGCAGATCATTTGCCACATCTTCAGGATACCACTGCTCCTGATTGAAGGCTTCATAAACTCGATTGCCAAAGTGATGCAAGCAGTTATCTTATTCCAGACGTTATATTCATCGCACATAAAAAGGCACTAAAGTAATCCCAATAATCTACTAATTATCGGTCAATAGCTAGCGCCTGTTGAATTATCGTTTTGTCGATCGCTGAAAATCTTGGAAGCGGAGCACCGCGTAGCGAAGATTTTTAGTCCGCAGAAGCGATAGTGCATGCGTTTTCACGAAGCGCTTTTTGCGTAGTGAAAATGCGGGCTTTCCGACATCGCGTCGAGTCATTGCGAGAATGATGTTGGATGCCCCTTGCCGGGTATCCAACGAATGAAGCAGGACGGCTCTGGCCGCCGGAGGCATTGGCTGCCGCGTAATTTTTGCCGCTTGCTTGGGCTGGGATGCCCAAAACAAGCTTTCGCAAAAATAGCGGTACTTTCACATGTCCGGTGTTGAGGGCTGAGTTCTCTGATCAAACTGGAAAGACTGAGGCGCATAACTTTGAATTCCAGTCTCGCGCATTAACCAAATCTGAACGCTAAATCCAATACGTCACATGACCTATAAAAGAAGAGCTTTGTTTTAACGCATAATGACCAACCTTGTAGAGCGTACCATTCGCACTCTATATCCTGATTGCAAAATGAGGCATATGACACACGTTAGTGTGTGATATGCCTCTGTTTTTTTCTTAACAAACCTTCTTATAGGTTTTAAATGCAAGCTAAGACCTTGCTTTAATAGGCACTTAAAATTATCGGCAAGCTAATTGCTTTACACAGTGAGTTGTTTAAACAAAAAGGGCTCATTTGTTTCATGTATAAACTCACTCAATATTCCGCCGCAGAATTAATTCAGGAACACCGGGAAGAATTACATTGCTATCTTGTACGTCAAACCCGATGTCCGGAAACGGCGTCCGATATTCTGCAGGACGCTTTTTTACGATTAATACATGCAGACACCAAAAACGACCTCAAAAATCCCCGTGCTTTTTTGTATAAGGTAGTCAGCAATCTTGCTATTGACTATCTTCGCAGCAGCAACCGTCGGTTAGCGCGACATGCTGACGAGTCTGAGTTGATCGATCAACCTGACCCAACGCCACCGATTGAGCATCAGCTTTACACTCAGGAACGAATCGCTCATCTGCGACAGGCGGTGTCCGAGTTGCCATCCCGGTGCAGAGAAGTTTTTATCATGCATAAATTCAAACATTATTCCTATTCTATAATAATGAATGAACTTGGTATTTCCGAGAGCACTGTGCTTAAACACATTGTTAAAGCGATGGAACATTGTCGGCGCAGAATGCGAGAGCTTGAGTCTCCTGTTAATCAGAGTGGTGCAAAATAAACATGGCTCGCATAGATATAATGACGCAGTTAAAACGTCTTATAACAATAAACTTTTGAGTTTCGCCATGACCGAATCTAATCAACAAGACAAAACGGCAACGCAAGCCGCCTATTGGCAGGCGCAGTTGAGTTCTGATCTGGTAACGGAACAGCACCGGCGTGAGTTTGAACTCTGGCTGGAGGAGCGTCCTGAAAACAATACTGCCTGGCAGGAAGTCAACGCATTTTGGGCGGGGCTTGATAGCCTGACTGTAGCGGATATTGCCGATGTAAAAAGCAGCCGGGTTATCGATTTTAAAACCCCCGACCCCATCAAGCCGAGTTCACGATTTACCCTTCCGGCTTTGAGTATCGCCGCCTCGCTATTGCTGATGGCGTCTTTAATTTACGGTCAGGCCGGGTTTTATTTTGCCGACTATACAACGGCTCCTGGCCAGCAACGTAATATCATTCTCGCGGATGGTTCGGAAATAATAATGAATACCGACACAGCCATTTCCGTGGATTATTCAGCGCAGAACCGGCAAATTACCCTGCATAACGGCGAAGCCTATTTTGTGGTTTCCCCGGATGCAAAGCGACCCTTCGAGGTGCAAACACAATCAGGTCAAATCCGCGCTTTGGGCACTGAGTTTAATATTAAAACCCGGCAGAAAGACGTGACCGTCACGGTTTACCAACATGCCGTCAGAGTGACTGCCGAAAACGGAAAAGTCATAGAACGTCTATCTGAAGGTCAGCAGGTGGCTTTTTCTGATGATACCCTAAATCCCGTTACATCCGTTAATTTACAACGGGGAAAAGCCTGGAGAAACCAACGCATGATTTTTCAGGACAGGCCGTTGGCTGAAGTTATAGAGGAACTTAACCGCTATCGTTCCGGCAGAATTATTGTCATAAATAACGCAATTAAAACGTTGCCGGTTACCGGCGTGTTCGCCACGGACGATACCAACATCGCCCTGAAAACTATCGAACAAAGCTTGCCGATTACCATCACCAAAATTACCGAAAAACTGGTCCTGCTTTCCGCAAAATAAAAGAATAAAAATAGGGGAGGGTGGCTGACTTCCAGCACTTATTGGAGAGCACGGCCTTGGTAACGCATCAGGCTAAGACGTTAGCCTGCATTCCAAGGCACAGCAAATTTAAATCAAAAAAGTTCAAAACCGAATAGATACTCTTGCAGTGTCCTGTCGTCATATTAAGACTTCAACAAAACTTAAAAGGAGTATTCATGAAATTTACAAGAAATTCTGCCTCCCTAATGTTACTGGCAATCATGCAGGCAAGTTCTGTAGTCGCCGAAACCGGGCAGAAGCAGGATTTTAATATACCGGCCCAATCACTTTCTTCCGCGTTACTGCAATTTTCTGAAAACACCGGCATTAAAACTTTCTTTAGCGCTGATGTAGTGCGCGATATAAAAACGCAGGGTTTAACGGGAAGCTATACGCCACAGCAAGCTTTAGAGAAATTGCTGGCAAACACAGGAGTTTCTTACCATTTTACCGATACCCAATCGGTGGCACTTTCAGTGACCCCAAAAGAGAGTAGTAAAGAAACCAATACATTAAAAGCGGTGACAGTGGTAGGAAAAACCGAGGTAGACGATGACCCAACGACTTACACAGTCACCCATGCGTCTTCCGCCACCAGAACAGATACGCCGATTATGGAAACGCCGATGTCGATTCAGGTAGTGCCGCGTACAGTAATAGATGACCAGCAAACCATTACGGTAGAAGAAAGTTTACGCAACGTGAGCAGTGTTGTTCCCCGCATTTCGGCTATCACTCCCAATTTTGAGCCTACCCTGATTCGTGGGTTTTCGGCACGGCAGTTCATCGACGGTTTTAATCAATATTTAAATGCGGGAGACCAGAGTAGTATGGTCAATATTGAGCGGATTGAAGTGGTGAAAGGCGCTAATGCGGTGCTTTACAGCGGGGGCAATGGTTCCCCTGTGGGAGGGATGGTCAACCTGGTTTCCAAGCTACCGAAAAAGGAAGCGTTTTATGAAGTAGGGGTTAAAGCCGGGCTATATGATTTTGCCCAGCCGTTTGTGGACTTGAACCAGCCGATCAACGACAACGTGCTGTTTCGTTTTACCGGTGAATATACTAACAATAAAAGCAATATCGACGTTCTCGACACGGAACGCTTCAATCTCAATCCGACTTTAACCTTCACTGACAATGATGCCACCAATTTTACATTGCAAGGCAAGTTTTCGAGATGGGAGCAACAGGATTACCAAGGGTTGCCGGCGGTCGGTACAGTCGCGGGCAATTTCAGGATTCGACCCGAATTGTTCATTGGCCCGCAAGATATCGACAAAAGCAACTCAGAGTTTTACGGCGTCTGGGGTACGCTGGAACACCGGTTGAACGATATCTGGTCGTTAACCACCAAAGCACGATATTCGCATTCCAAATTCGATACTTTCGCGCAAAATTTGCTCGGCAAAGGCTTTAGCTTCGGGGCCGATCAACCGCTAATTTCTCCTTCAACATGGGGGCTGGTGAATACCGAACTGGCTCAAGAGCAGGATGAAAAGAGTGTCCAAGTTTATGGAACGGCTAAATTCGATCTGGGCCCGACCAAGAATACCGTGTTATTGGGCGCTGATTTCAGCGAGCTGGATGACGACGGCTTAATGGATTTCAATATGTTTCCCATCGCCATGGTTGACCTGGCCGCTCCGACCTTTTCGGTTCCGTACAGCTATCCGGGAGCACGTCAAAATACTCAATTTACCCGAAACACTACTTATGGCGGCTATGTTCAGTTGCAAAGTACGCTATATGATCGTCTTCACCTGTTGACAAGCGTACGTAGAGGCAATGTTACGACAGATTTTGAAAATACGGCTTCCGGGGCAAAATTCGAATCTAATGAGGGTCGTTTTCTACCGAACGTCGGCGGGCTTATTGACATAACGGATGAATTTTCGCTGTTTGCCGATTATAGCGAAGGCATGCGTGGCCAAGGCGGGGCCAATTATGTTTCGACACCCAAGCCTGAACTCTCCAATCAGATCGAGGCTGGCGTGAAGTTTGATATTGCCGAGCAGCTTACAGGACAAATTGCGTATTATGAAATTGAACGGAAAAACGTCAGAGTCACGGATTTTACAGATGCTAAATTCCGATCGGTAACTAAAGGGCAGCAGCGTTCGCATGGTATCGAGACAGATATGACATGGCAAGTTACCGAAAGTGTGAGTTTGTTGGGAAATTACGCATTTACCGAGGCAGAATTCGCCGATAGTTTAGCAGGCGTGCCTGAAGGTAATGATTTGCCTGGCGTTCCGAAGCATTCCGGCCGTTTCTGGGCTAATTACGCTTTTCATGATCCGATACTGGAAGGATGGAGTGTAGGCTCGGGAATCTATGCGCAATCAAGCACCTATTTGGCCAAGGACAATCTTTACAAGACCGATAGCTTTTACACAGTGGATGCGGATATCGCTTACAAGGTTAAAGGTTACAAGCTTGGAATCTCGATTAAGAACCTGACTGACAACGATTATTTTCAACGGCTGAATTACTTCGATACTCGCGTGACGCCTGCTCAAGGAACGACAGTCTATTTCAGCGGATCAGTAACATTTTGATGTTTTATGTAATTTCTGATGGCTCTCCTTGAGCCGTCAGAATTCACATTATTATTATGGTTATCATTGGGAATATTTTATGGATCGTCGACAATTTACCAAGTTAGCATTATTTTCTGCTTTCCTGGCCCCCTTGGGAAATAACATTAAAGCTGCCGAAAGCGATGAACAGAGGAAAATTGGAGCTAAAGCGGCTTCCCTGCAGGGACATAAAGCTATGATGGGCGCTGCAGGCGTGAAGATGATGGGGAATGAAAAAATTGCGATGCTTTTATACCCTGGCTTTTATGCGCCGGATCTGATTAACCCACAGTTTTTATTTACCGCCATGATGGGCGCCGAAGTGTGTTTGATTTCTCCTACCGACGACTTGACGCCAGTGGATTGCGGAGGCTTTTCAATTGTTCCTACACACAGACAGAGCGAATGCCCGGTCAAACCAGATATTTTATTTGTTCCCGGTGGTGCAACCGGGACACTGGAAGCAATGAAAAATAAGCAGTTTATTGACTTCATTAAAACTAAAGCGGCAGATTCCAGATATATCGCCAGTGTATGTACCGGCAGTTTATTACTCGGTAAGGCTGGGCTGTTAAAAGGCAAAAAAGCCACTTCGCATTGGTCGACACTGGAATTATTAAAAAAGTTCGGAGCGACGCCAGTGAATGAACGCGTGGTCTGGGATGGCAATCTGGTGACTGGCGGCGGCGTTACGGCCGGGATTGATTTAGGCTTGCAAATTGTCGGCGCTTTACGTGGTAAAGAATATGCAGAAGCAATTCAACTACAAGCTGAATATGATCCGGCACCACCCTATAACTCAGGCTCACCTGAAAAAGCGCCTCCATTTGTCCACGATAATGTCAGGGCAATGTTTGCGCCATTGGTGTTGGATATGGAATTGGAAATTTAGTAGACCTCGTTATAACAGGGCGAACCAGTTAAAAACCGAAAAAAAACCGATATAACTTTTTAAATAGTGTTCTTTTTTATGAACGACCGATTACCTAATTGGATTATTTATATTTTTTATCTTTTAGGTGAGGATTTCTTGCGGCTCAAACGTCTTACAGTAGAAGCTCGGAAATTGTCCGTTGTTTTGCCCTCAGAATTAATTATTAAACTAGACGCTATAAGATCCGAACTTCGTTGTCTTCCTCATTATTTTGTCAGGTATGACGATCCTGTTCCAGGGATGGTTTTTTTTAATAGATCTTGATGATTGAGGCTGGTTTACAAAGATAGCCCTGTGTATTCAGGTGAGAATTTATGGCGCTTATTTTGTCTTTATCACCAAGATTAAAGACTGATGCAAAATAAACTAATGAAATGAGGTAGGAGATATGAAAACGTTAAAACTTTCACAAGAACCCAAGAAGGAAAAAATCCCTGAAAAGACGTCTAAAGATCGCAGTGTTAACAAAGATGACGATTTAATTGATTTGTTTCCTCTACCTCGATATTTTCAGGTGCATTTTCAGCATGTTCATGAAAACACCCATAACCTTCAGGGTGAACTGGCTCAGCTTAAAGATAATGTAGCTAAAGTTGATGAAAAACTTGAGCGTTTGATGGCGCAGTTAAGCCGTCATCCTGAACATGTACTTTGATAGGAAGACAATGTTCCCTATGTTTTTGTTAAAAACCAACGGAGGCGGCGCGTTAACACTTTTAGGTGGCGCTGCAATGCCAACTTCGCCAAAAATGCATTTGCTGTTTAAAGCCCTGACAGGTCAAGAAAAGCCGCTATCAATGTGGGGCTTGTTGTTGACTTTAGTGTCGATATTGCATCTATGGGGAGCTATCTGGATGCTGCAACCTGCTGAAGCCGTTACCAAGGCCCAACCGATGATAATGGAAGTGTCGCTGGTTACTGCTCCGAGTCAACAGGCGGCGGCTGCGCCGATTGAACAACCTAAACCCGTGGAACCGAAAAAACAGCCCGTAAAAAAACCGGTCAAGAAAAAGAAGCCGGTTACCCGCAAACAGAAGGAGCTTCCAAAACCGCTGCCTATGGCCGAAGAGATGCTGCCGGCACCATCGAACACTGAATCCGCTCCGGCACCTGTAGCTCCAAGCGCTGCCGCTAATGTTTCAAGCAAGAAGACGGCAGATAACGCGCCTTTTACCGAAGCGAATTTCAACGCCAATTACGGCTCCAATCCCAAACCGAAATACCCCGGCATTGCCACCAGACGCGGCTGGGAAGGCACTGTGCGTCTGATGGTGAAGGTATCCGTCGATGGCGATAGCGAGGAAGTCACCGTACAACACAGCAGCGGTCATGACGTGCTCGACGAGGCTGCTATCGAAGCGGTTGAAAAATGGAAATTTATACCCGCCAAACGGGGCGACACGGCGGTGGCCAGTTCGGTGATCGTACCTATTAATTTTGTTTTGAATAACTAAAAAGGAGACTTAAATGCCGTACCATATAGAACCGAAAATCATCATTGACGGTACCTTATACACACTGCTGGCTTTCTCGGTAGCCACCTGGACGGTGATTCTATTTAAAAGCTGGGAGTTCGCAAATAACAGTTATCGCAACCGGCGCTTTACCGCCGCGTTCTGGGATGCATCCCATCTGGCGCAAGCAGAATTATTGCCCGCAGACGCAGCGATAGGACCGCAGGCACGAATCGCAAAGCAGGGTTTTGCCTGGCTTAATGAAAGCCGTAGCTCTGAAGGAAAACACCTTAAATATTGCGGCTCTCCGGCTGAACTGCTGGAACAGTCGCTGCTTGTGCAAATGCAGAAGGAACAACACCTGATGGAAAGCGGCCTGACCCTGCTCGCCAGTATTGGCAGCACTGCGCCGTTCGTCGGCCTGTTCGGCACGGTGTTGGGCATCATGCATGCGATGCATGAGATAACTAATAGTGGTTCGACCAGCCTGGATGTAGTGGCAGGTCCGATCGGCGATGCGCTGGTCGCCACCGCAATCGGTATCGCCGTCGCCGTACCTGCGGTGTTGGCATATAACTTTTTTCTGCGTCGGGTTAAACAACACCGTTCCGGCCTGGAAAATTTTGTCGCCAGTTTTCTGCATATCGCCTTAAGTACGGACAAGGTATAAACATGGCTTTTAAACCACAATCGGAAGACGAAGGAGCGATGAGCGAGATTAATGTCACGCCGCTGGTCGATGTGATGTTGGTGCTGGTGATTATTTTACTGGTGACTGCACCGCTGCTTACGCAATCGGTGCATGTGACCTTGCCGAAAACCGCCGAGACCACGGCGGATATTAAGGAACAACCGTTGCAACTGGGTGTCGATGCGCAGGGGGTTATAACACTGAACAAAGTGCCGCTGGCTGATCTGGGCGCTCTGGAAACGGCTTTAAAGGTTGAGCTTTTGAAAAATCCTGAAACCGGCCTGCATTTATATGCCGATCAAAACGTTGTTTATTCAAAGGTTGCCGAAGTGATGGCGACCGTTCAACACGCTGGAATTGCCAAAATTGCCTTTGTAACGGTAGAGCAATAATTTGTTCTGTCGGATTTGTACCGCTGCCACTATAACGGCAGCGACCTTACGCACGAACCGAAGAAGCCTTTAACCAATATCAAAGGACCGCGCTTAACGCCTTTCAGGAAGCTGGCCGCCGAACAATGGCTCAGGGAGCAGGAGCTAAGGGAAGCGTGGAACAAACCCAAGCCAGCCGCAAGCTCGCGGTATATTCATATTGTCAGGGCCTGCTCGAAAACCTCACTATGCTGGACAGCCACAGCAACACCCTGAACGCCAAAAGTGCGCATCATTCCGTGCAAGGGCAACTGCTCAGCAAACGTATGGTAGAGAACCATGGAAACCGATGAAAATAAGGCGGTTCGGGTACATACACACGTACACACGGGCAGTCGCACCATGATCTGATGAAATTGTTGCTGGTGGCGATGGCTGCGCTAGCGTGGCCCTGTGTGTAGGGGGAGGGTGGGGCAGGCCAAGCCTCCCTGGTTGTGGCAGTTCTTGCCGTTCTAATTTTAAAAGAGCGGCGTTGAGTCTCTGAGTTTCATTGTTGATTGGTCAACGCCGGCCACCCGCGTCGCCAGAAGCCGCCGGCGCTATTTTAATCCACGGTATCAGCAATAATGCCAGAAAGAAAACCAGGGCCAAGATATTGAACAGGGTATTGATGGTGAGAACATCCGCTTCGCGCATCAGCAGGCCGTAAAGTTGCTTCAGCGCGGCAAGATCGCTGTCCGGCAACGAGGCATCGCTAAATCGTTCCTGTAAGCTTCCCAGCAGGGCTTGCGACCTTGCCGAACCGGGCTTCACCGCCTCGCGCAATACGGCGTAATGTTCCTTATTCAGCCGAATCATGAGCGTGTTGGCGATTGCTAGGCCAATGGCTCCACCCAAGTTTCGCATAAGATTGTACAGTCCGCTGGCGTTCTTCACTTCTTCCGGTGGTAGTGTGCCGAAGGTCAGGTAATTGATGGGCAGGAAACAGAACATCAGGGAGAAGCCCCGGATCGCTTGCGGCCAGAAGAATTCCCAATAACCGGCCTCATGGGTCAAATTGCCGTTTATCAAGGTCCCGAGACCGAAGCCGCACAGCCCCAAGGCCAACGTTAGGCGCGGACCCAACTTTTTGGCGATCCGTCCAACGACGAAGGCGGATGCGAACTGAAACAGTCCGGTGACCATGATGTACTGGCCGATCTGCAGGCTGTTCAGCCCCTTGACGGTGGCCAGGTAGATCGGCATCAAGTAGATGATGGAGTATAGCCCGATGCCGAGAATGAAGCTGAATAAGCAACCTATGGCGAAATTGCGATTGCGGAACGCCCACAGGTCTACGATCGGGTGTTCGATGGTTAGCTCCCGATGGAACATAGCGACGCCGGCGGCAGTCGCGACCAGGCTAAAAAACACGATCTCGCGGCTTTCGAACCATTCCTCGCGTACTCCTTCTTCCAGCACGAATACCAGGCTTCCAAGGAACACGACAATATACAGAATGCCGCGGAAGTCGATCCGCTTCAGCAACGCCCAGTCCGGCTCATCCACCCGCAAAAACAACCCAGTAACCACGGTCACCAGTATTCCCGGGACCAGATTGATCAGGAACAGCGCCTTCCAGGACGCCACCTCGGTGAGATAGCCGCCCAGCACTGGACCCGCCGTGGGCGCTACCGTTACCACCATGGCGACGACGATTGTCATCGTTGGCTGAAGACGGCGCGGGAACAACGTGTAGGTCACTGCGAATACCGATGGGATCATCGCCCCTCCGAAAAACCCCTGGATGGCGCGGAACGCCACCATGGACGGCAGGTCCCAGGCGAGCGCGCACAACAGGCTCATTACGGTGAAGCCGCCGCAGGATAGGGCGAACAGGTAGCGCATAGACAGAGCCCGTCCGAGCCAGCCTGACAATGGAATGATCGCCACTTCCGCCACCAGATAGGAGGTCTGCACCCAAGTGATCTCGTCCCGGGTCGCCGAAAGTGCGGCCTGGATCTGTTCCAGGGAACTGGCGACAATCTGGATATCCAGGACCGCCAGGAACATCCCGAAGACCATGGCGAAAAACCCAATCCATTGCTGGGGGCTGACCGTCTTCTCGGCAGGGTCGTTCGCGGCCGCGATCTCAGGTGGCGTTTCGCTGAGGACTGGCGACTTGGGCGAGGCGGACTTTATCACTGTTGCCATGGTCACCTACCCGACCCTAACCTTGACCACAGTGGAAAGGCCCGGCTTCAGGCGGCTCAGGTCAGTACCGGGCCTGAACCGGATCTTCACCGGCACGCGGCGCACAATCTTGGTGAAGTTGCCGGTGGCGTTTTCCGGGGGCATCAGACTGAATTCGGAACCGGAAGCGGGTGCGAAGCTGTCTACTGTTCCTTCGAGCCGGCTGTCGGGGTAAGCATCGACCAGGATATCCACCGGCTGTCCTAGCTGCATGCGTCCGATCTGGGTCTCCTTGAAATTCGCTTCCACGAACAGTCCATCGGTCGGAATCAGGTACGACAGCACACTGCCGGGTTTGACCAGTTGCCCCACCTGCACACTGCGATTGCCCATGATGCCGGCGATGGGGGCCACAATGCGAGTGTTCATCAGCTCGATGCGAGCCAGTTCCAGTGCGGATTGGGCCGCCTTCAGCCTGGCCCGTGTCTCGTCGATACGTGCTTCCCTGGAGGCCAGTTCGCTTTCCGCTTCCAGCCGTGCCGAACGAGTTTTATCCCGCTGAGCAGCCGCCTGCTTATGAGTGGATTCGGCGGCATCGCGGGTTTGTGTAGAAACCGCCCCATCTGCCGCCAAGTTACCGAAACGTTTCGTATCTTTCGCGGCACGTTCCAGATCGGCCTCCGCCGCAGCGATGTTGGCTTCTTCCTGACTGATCTTGGCGCTCTGTGTGCGTTTTTCGGTTTCCAGCGTCTTGATATGCGCCGTTTCCAACAAGACTTGCGCCTCCGCCTGGGCGACCCTGGCCTGGAAATCATGGTCGTCGATGACAACGAGCAGATCGCCCGGCATCACCTTCTGATTGTCATCGAATAGTACCTCCTTGACGTAGCCCGTCTCCTTGGGGCTGATCAGGCTCATGTGCGACTTAAGGTAGGTGTTGTCGGTCGTCTCGAAGGGGTGAATCGCCTTGAGCCAGTACACGATGCCGACTGCCATTGCCGACGTGAGTGTTAGAAGGATCAGGATTATTCTCGGAGAAAGGGAGAGGCGCATGTTCTTTCGTTGCCTTATTAAATGATGTGATTTAGTCCAAAAAATAGAAATCTGCCAAACCCGACAAACGGATGCCCGGGTCGGAAGTAGTTATCCGGCGATTAAGCGGATCCAGCAAATGGCACCCAGTACCAGACGGTCTGCCGGATCCACATTTTTTAAATCTTTTTTTGCACGATTTTTTCCTGCGTTTGATAGATATATAAATTGTTAAGCACACTATAGAGAAATCCAAAGTCCATAAAATAACTCTATGGGAGAAACGGCTCAGCTGGCTTAAAACAAAGACCCTTGGTTTTTCGAGTCCACCTTGCGGCGGATGTGGCGAAGGCGCCTCATTCTTCTTAAGAGCGATAACATCCTTGGCCAACGAACAGGCATGCGACCAATAGCAAAGTCGCCACGATAAGCCCACTCTGAGCGTGACGATGACAACGGCTCGACAAACTGCGCTCTTACCCGACAACTCTATATTCAAGCAACTTACGTGCCATCCAATAAGCTATGCTGGTACTGACAAAACGAGACCTGGTAGTTAATTCCGGCTTTGAATTTATTCGAGGGAATATGGAAACGATTCGGTATTAAACCCGTCAATACGTGCAAATCTGCTGACACATTAGGGGATACGGACCGCTAGTATCGATACTTTATATTAAAGCTTCATTGATAACGGGTCTTCGGATACCCGAAGCGGATATTGTTTTAATAGAGACCAGGTCATTTGCAAAACAGGTCAAATAACACAATACAGAACACTGACTTCATCATAACCTATTGTTTTTACTAGCGTGAGTTATTCAATCAGCCAAATCCCGCAAACAAAGTACGGCATATAACATGTTTATTTGATAGAAATCGATGAGTACACCTGCGAAACAGGTCAAATGACACAATACAGAACGCTGGCTCCAGCAGAATTTATTGTTTTTTACTGGTGGGAGTCATTCAATCAGCCAAATCCCGTAAAAAAGTGCGGCATATAACATATTTATTTGATAGAAATCAATGAATACGCCTGCGAAACGGGTCAAATAACATAATACAGAACGATGAATCCATCATAACTTATTGTTTTCACTTACTAGATTTATTTAATCAGTCAAATCCCATAAAGCAAGTGCGGCATTTAACATATTCATTTGATAGAAATCAATGTATACGCCAAAAATCTTCTGAATAAAATTGCGCAACTCATGCCCGGGCGCGACTACTTAAAATAGATACAAGCCCCGCCAAACCTGGATCCCGACTTATTTATCCGCCTGGTGAACCCAGGTTGGATTATCGATTGGCACAGCAATTGCACACCACTAAGCAGTATCCATTTCCCACAAGTACGGGCCGATAATAATGATTCTTTGTACCATGAAATCCAGTGAGTTTCAGACACTCGCCGAGATGTGTATCCAACAAGCCAAAGTACGGCCGGATGCCGTTGCCTTCCTATCGGGCGACAATCGACGAACGTTTCAGCAACTCGATCAAAGCAGCAATCAAGTTGGCCACGGATTGATTGCAGCCAGCGTTAAGTCCGGCTCCAGGGTGGCGATAATCGGTAAAGACACCATTGCTCACTATGAGATTCTGTTCGGCTGCGCCAAGATCAAGGCGGTGTTGGTTGACCTGAATTGGCGGTTAGCCCCTCCTGAGATACTTTATATCCTGAACGACAGCGAAACCGAAGTACTGTTTGTGGCACAGGAGTTTTTCCCGTTAGTGGAGTCTCTGGTTTCGCAATTGACCACTGTCCGGACGATAGTCGCCCTGGACGAAGGGCATCCGGACTGGTCGGCCTACGAGGACTGGAAAACCGCGGAACCGGCCACTCCACACGCTTTCGAATACTGTGCTGATGATGTAGCCGTACAAATGTATTCCAGTGGTACTACGGGACGACCGAAAGGCGTACAACTCGCAAACTACAGTTTTTTCAGACTGATGCAAGGCATGCTGGCAGCCGGCGATCCATGGATGTCGCTGAATCCGGACGATACCTTGTTGTTGGCTCTGCCCCAGTTTCACATAGGCGGACTTTGGTGGGCCATGCAGGGTTATGCGGTCGGCGCAGCAGGCGTCATCGTCGACACCTTCGTCGCTTGGCAGGCCTTACAGTTAATCGAGCGGCACCAGGTCACCAAAGCCGTGCTGGTGCCATCGATGATTCAACTGATGCTGGAAGAACCCAGCTGCGCACAAACCGATTTATCGACATTCAAGGGACTGCTCTATGGCGGCTCGCCGATCGCCCCGCCGCTATTGCGCAAGGCCATGGAAATCTTCGGTTGCGAATTCTTCCAGATATACGGCCTGACCGAGACCGGCAATATGGCGGTGTGTTTGCGCCCCGCAGATCATTGCCCGGAGGGCAGTCCAAGAATGAAAGCCGCCGGCAGGCCCTTGCCCGGCGTCGAAGTCAAAATCGTTGATGGACAAAGCCGGACGTTGCAGGCGACGCCCAGCGGCGAAATTTGCATTAAATCACCCAGCAATATGCTGGGCTATTGGAAGAACGAATCCGCTACCGGACAAACACTGGACGGTGGCTGGGTGCGAACCGGCGACGTAGGCTATATGGATGGGGATGGCTACGTTTATGTCTGCGACAGAATCAAAGACATGATCATCTACGCGGGAGAAAACCTGTTCCCCGCAGAAATTGAAGCAGTACTTAGCGAACATGAGGCGGTTGCCGAAGTCGCTGTCATTGGGATCCCCGACGAGAAATGGGGGGAAGTCGTAAAAGCCTTTGTCGTACCGCGGCAAGGCGGCGTTATCAAGCAACGCGAGTTGATCGATTTTGCCAGAAGCCGAATCGCGGATTTCAAAGTGCCAAAATCCATAACGTTTGTCGATGCCTTGCCGAGAAATCCGAGCGGCAAAGTCCTTAAACGGGTGTTGAGAGCGCCGTTTTGGCAAGACCAGGACAGACAGGTTAGTTAATTCACAATCTAGAGCACAGGAATAATAAATCATGAATGCAGCAGTATTAGAAAAAGAAGAAGTATCCATCACCGAGGCGGCGCCTGGGAAAATCGGAGCCGAGGTGAGGGGTTGGGATATTACGACATTTACCAAGGACTCTCCCGAAATGGAAATGCTCCGGCAACTGATCTACCGGAATAAAGTGGTCGTCATTCGCGGTCAACATGACATAACCGAACAGGAACAAGTTGACTTCGCCAAAGCGGTAGGCCGGCCCCAAGTTTATTTTCAAGCGAATTATCATCACCCCGACTATCCCGAGATTTTCGTTTCCAACAACCTCAATGAAGACGGCCAAAAATTCGGCGTTTCCGGCACAGGCCGCTACTGGCATACGGATTGTTCCTTCGAGAAACATCCTTTGTCCTTTACCTCAGTACGCCCTATATTCTTCCCTAAATCGGCCAGAGAAACTTCATACATCGACATGGCTCGCGTTTACCGCGAACTCCCTAACGATTTGAGACGTTATGTAGATGGCGCGATGGCAATGCAGGAAGCCTGGCCGCGCTACAAGGTACAGGCGTGTGACATCGACCGTTCGATTGAAGAAATTATCGAGGGCTTTAAAGCTGAATGCCCGCCGATGGCCCATCCTGCTGTAATTGAACATCCAGTGACTGGCGAAAAAATCCTCTATATCAGCAGCGGTTTTACCAGCGGACTTGTAGGGCTGTCCCATGAAGAAAACGAGCGGGTGATGAAGGCCTTGTTCGACTTCGTCGAGCAACCGAAGTACGTACATACGCATTTCTGGGAAGACGGCGATTTTATTATCTGGGACAACCGCCCGTTGATCCATAAAGGCTCTAAGGCCAAGCCTGGTGAAAAAAGCAGAATGTACCGCATCGGTATCTACGATGAATTACCATTTTATGTAGGGATTGAACAATGAATACATTAAGAATGGTCAACCCTCAGGACAGCATCAGCGTTTCAGATATTGACGATGGTTTTATGAATAAGGTGTTAGAACCTTATTACAGCCACAGTCGTTATCTAAAACATGCCTGGTTTCAGCAGTCGGAAAGCCTTGATCCGCAAAGCTTGATCATGAATGGTGAATTCTCAATACCCGAGTCTTGCTATATCGACGACACAGGGCATTTTAATGCCGTTGAATACAATATCTGCTTCAACCAGATTTGTTACGTGCATATGGCGCATTGCATTAAAAACGGCCTGATACCGGAATTATCGGATTACACCATGGAGACGTTTTTCGAGAAACAGCTTCCGAATGTCTTGATTGCAAAACTCAGCTCAAGCTACCAAAGCCAACTTAACGCCAAACGTTTTTACGGCACCTATGGCATCAATGCCATCAAGAAGACTTCAACCTGTACGTTCATCAAAACCTACGGCCGTTTTCACGATGATGGTAACGGTAGAAGCAAAGGAGAAGTGACACTCGCCGTACTGGCGCCATAAAGACTGAAGCATCGCCCATTTTCCACGAAACCTGAAATGGGTTCGTCCGATTTCAGGAGCGGAAAATGGGCGACGGTTGTGTCTGAGCGACGGCCCGCGTTCGCTCGCGCTCCAACCTCGACAAAATATCCGGGCCTCCGGCTACGCGGGTGGGACGTCGCACTTCGCTTGTCCGTTTGCGCGGCCTCGATTTCCTATGCTCCTTCAACTCCCTAGTTTTCCACTACAATAAACCAGCAACCGTTATGTATTCCAGTTCGATTATCACCACGCTACAACTAGCTCAGCCGACCCAAAGAAAGCCGATCTTGAACGCCTATATTCGCAAGTTATTGGCGAATTTTCTCGGGATGGATGGACCGGAAGACATAACTCCCAATCAAAGCTTTATCGAACTGGGCACCGATTCTCTACAAGCTGTGGAATTCAAAGCCAAACTGGAATCGAATCTGGCTTGTTCCCTGCGCACGACTTTGTTATTCGATCATCCCAGGATGGATTTGCTGGTCGATTATTTATTCGATGACATATTGCCATTAACCCCGGGGCTGCCCGAAGAAACTGCGGATGCCGTTGCAATCACGCCGCCGCGCATCGGCAGCGATCCGCTATCCATTTCCCAGACGCAACCGATCGCCATTATCGGTTTGGCCGGATTATTTCCCGGCGCCGATAACGCGGAATCGCTATGGAACAAAGCCATGGCCGGCGAATGTTTGCAGCTAAACCCATGCTCGCCGGCACTAGCGTTTGGATACGGCCGTATCGACGAAAACGGTTCGACCGAAGACGCTGGAACTATCGACACTGCCGATCGCCAATTGCAACTTCTGAGTAGGCTCATTTCACAAGTACAGGACGATTACCAAATTACCGAGCGGATGCTCTCGGCACCTATGACCGGCGTTTTCATCGCCGCTAATTCGGTCGCCGATCGGCCGGGTTGTTGCGATGGCGGCGGTCAGCCTTATCGGGCCCCCATTGCCAACCAGATATCCTTCCAATACGACCTGAGAGGCCCCAGCGAGGTCATCAATACGTTTTGCACCAGTGTCCATGTCGCTCTGCATCGTGCCGTGCAAAGTATCCGCTCCGGCGAATGCGAACAGGCCATCGTAGGTGCTGTCAACCTTATAGACGCCGACGAATTCGCGTCTGCGGCAAAGCATGGTCTTTACGATCAGTTGCTGAGTTGCTGTAACCGGACGCGCAGTTTCGGCGAGGAAGCAGACGGTTTCGTCCGAAGCGAAGGCGTGGGCGTCGCCATCGTCAAACCGTTGGAGCGTGCCATAACAGACGGTAACCGGATTTTGGCGATCATCAAAAGCAGCGCGGTGCATCACGGTGGTCGCGGGTATTCGCTGGAAGCCCCCAACGTGCAAGGGCTAAAACACGCCATAACAACCAGTATCTCCCAGGCCGGCGTCAGCACGGATACGATAGATTATGTAGAAGCCCATGGAATAGGCAATACGCTGGCCGACGCCCTGGAATTGACCGCGATCAGCGATGCTTACCAGCTGTTGAGTGCGAATTCCGACAAAACCTGGTTCGTCGGCAGCGTCAAGCCCAGTATCGGCCATCCGGAAGTCGCGTCTGGCATGGCCTCGCTAATCAAGGCCGTCAAAGCCCTGGAGCACCAAGCTATACCGGGCATAGCCGGACTCGGTGAAATCAATCGCGAATTGCCGACCGACCATGCCCTGATCCTGCAAAGCCGATCCACACACTGGCAAAACGGGGCCGGTCCACGCCGGGTAGCGCTCAACAGTTACGCGATAGGCGGCGTCAACGCTCACGTCGTACTGGAGGAATATTGCGAACAAATCCCAGCCAATTCCGGCTCAGCTTATATCCGACCGTCGGGCAACGAGGTAAGCGCTCATGCAACGCAGGCCGCTGACTTGACCGGGAATGTCGAGGCAGCGGTGGCGAGTCTGGTTGCCGAGGTGTTCGGCATGGACCTGTCGGAAATTGACCGTTCGCTATCGCCCGTGCATTACGGGTTCGATTCGATCCAGGTGGTGCAGTTCATCAAGCGGTTGAACGAACGACTAGGCTTGACCATCAAGGTCGCCCAAGCGATGGGCGCCAAAAACTTCGGCGAATTTTTCGAGTTGCTGGCACGGCAAACGCGTAGCCAGGATAACGTTGTGCTTGAAGCACTGCCAACGGCGGTGAGCGTACCGACGGCGCCGCAACCCCTGTCGGAAATCCAGAAAGGTTTGTGGTACATGCAAGAAACCTTTCCCGGATCCACCGGGTTCAACGTCCCGCTGATTTTTCGGCTCAAAGCCCCGTCGGATCCCGCCTGCCTGCACCTTGCTCTGCTTGCTGTGCTGGAAGAGCACCCGCTGCTGCGGTGCCGCTATAAATCTAAAAAAGACGCATCGGGAGAAGACATCGTTCAAATTGTCGGTGCGGCCGCCGATAACCTTGTTATTGAGCATCTGACCCTGCTCGCACACGAACAGACGGCACCGTTAATGCTCCGATTGCTGCGGCAGCCGTTTAATCTGGAAACCGATCCGCCGCTACGGCTCTTTACCCTAGAATGCCCTGAAGATCAACGCTACTATGCGTTTTTCGTCGTGCATCATATTGTTATCGACGGATTTTCCGGCATGTTGTTTGCGAACGAGTTCTGGGACAAATATAACATCCTGGCCGCCGGCGGTAAGCCAGCCGTGCAAACGCCAGACACAGCCTTTTTTGACTTCATCGCCTGGGAACGCGCCTACCTGAACAGCGCGCGGGCCGAGGACGACTTGGCCTGGTGGAAAAACCGGCTGACCGGCATATCGTCGACCATCGCCCTGCCTTACGATACCTTGCCGCAACCCGGTTTGCCCAACGAGGGCATAGGCTGCGAAACTCTGACGCTGGACAGCGCAACGCTGGGTTCGTTGAAGTATATCGGTTCCATGCTGAACCAAAACCTGTCGGCATTATTGCTGGGCGTATTCAGTATGCTCATTCACCAACTGAGCCGCGAAGACGACATAGCGATGACTATGCCGGTGGCCGGGAGACCGATGCAGCGCCATGAAAATAGTATAGGCTGTTACATCAATTTGATGATCGTCAGGACCCAAATCGGCACAGACGGTACCTTTCTGCAACTGGTAAAACAGATAGGCGCAAACCTCGCCGAAGGACTGGATCGCGGCCAATACCCGTTTGCCAGATTAATGCCCGAGCTAGGACTGACGCTGCTCAACCCGAGTGAAGTACCTTTTCCGGTGTCATTTACCTACCAAAACATATTCGACAGCATACTCGAATCCACGGAGCAGCTGAGCGGAGTCGAGCTGTGCTTTGACGTGTTTCAGGAAACGATGGACAACTACACGCTGGAAATCTACGACTTCCGCGATACGGTAAAGCTGCACTTGAAGTACAAGCGTAATTTGTTCGAAGCCGCAACGGTTCGCCGACATCTCGGCTATCTGGAAACGCTGATCGCGGCTATCGCCGAAGATCCCGGCAAGCGCCTCTGCGATTATGATTGCTTACCGGAACAAGAGGCACACCTGTTGTTGGATGGTTTCAACAATACCGCCGAGGAGTTTTCAAAACAGTACTGCGTTCACGAACTGTTCGAAGCTCGGGCGGCCCAAGCGCCGGACAACACTGCTTTGATTTTTGCCGGCAGGCAAATCTCCTATGGCGACCTGGCGGAACGCAGCCGGCGCCTGGCGATCTATCTGCAAGCCCAAGGGGTGGGGCCGGATCGGCTGGTCGCGGTGTGCATGGACAGATCGGCGGACATGATCGTTGCGGTTCTTGGCGTGCTGGGTGCCGGCGCCGCTTACCTGCCTATCGATCCGCACAACGGCGAGGATAGAATATGCTATATGCTGACCGACGGCTGCGTAAGCCTTTTACTGACCCAATCCCATTTACAGCCGCATTTGTCCGACTTATCAGCAGACTGCGGCTGTCAGACCTTGGCCGTGGATGATCCCACCTGGGCCGACCGGGTACCCCGTACCGTTGAGTTGCGCCGCGAGGTCGGCCCGCAGCATCCGGCCTATGTGATATACACTTCCGGCAGCACCGGCAACCCGAAAGGCGTGGTAATCGCCCACCGGTCTTTGGTGAATCTGTGCCATGCGATGACCGCAACATATGGCATTACCGATCAAGACAGAATTTTGCAATTTGCCTCGCTGAGCTTCGATATGTCGGTGGAGGAAATCTTTCCCTATCTGTTGGTCGGTGCCGGTGTCGTGATCCGTCAAGACGCCGATATCGAAGTGGAAAATTTTTATCGGGTCGTCGTCGACAACGGCGTATCGATACTCAATCTCCCACCGCAGTTCTACGGCGTGATTGACGCGCTGGAACCGGAGCGGAAAAAGCAAATGTTCAGCCAGTTGCGCTTGATCTCCTTCGGCGGTGAGGCTTTGCCGGACACTATACTTCAAGCCGTGCAAGACCGTGGTGTCAGAATATTCAACGCCTACGGCCCGACTGAATATACCGTCAATGCCGCAATCGCCGAGCTTGGGGCCGGGCAACAATTGACCATAGGCAAACCGATCGCCAACACCCGCATGTATGTGTTGGGCAAACACCTCGAGTTGCTGCCGATAGGCGTAGCCGGTGAATTGCATATCGCCGGCGAAGGGCTGGCGCTGAGCTATCTGAACAATCCGGAACTGACCGCCGAAAAGTTTATCGACAATCCCTACGCTCCCGGCAAGATTTATAAAACCGGTGATTTGGCGCGCTGGCTGCCTGACGGCACTATCGCCTATGTAGGTAGAACCGATCATCAGGTCAAAATCCGCGGTTTCCGGGTCGAACTGGGTGAGATCGAAAATGCGCTGACCGCGTTGCCGGGCGTGAAAAGCGCCGCCGCGATAGTCGCAAGGCCCCGCTCCGGCGGCGAACGCCTGGTAGCCTATTACACGACCGACGCGGCGGCCATTGATGCCGACGGACTGCGCGAGCAATTGCGCCGACGCCTCCCCGATTATATGGTGCCGGCCGGATTCTTCCGTCTGGAAACCATGCCGCTGACCACCAGCGGCAAGATCGACCGCAAGCTGCTGGAACAGACACCGGTAGAGTTCGACGCCGGCGAGGACTATGCCGCACCACAAACCCCGGTCGAACGACAATTGGCTCACATCTGGGAACACGTGCTCGACCTGGAACGCGTCGGGCTCAACGACAACTTTTTCGACATCGGCGGCTATTCTCTGCTGTCAATCCAGTTGGTACACCAAATCAACCAACAACTGCCGTCCTCGCCAATCGGCGTTGCCGACATCATCCAATATCCGACCTTACGGGAACTTGCCGCCCGTATCGGCGATGCCGACAGCAAACCGGCCAGTTCGGCCTATGTCACCAGTCTGCACGACAGCATTCCGACCTTCATCATTCCGGGCATGCCGGGATTAAGCGACGGTTACCATCAAATGGCGGTCCACATCGGCGATTGCGGCCCAGTGTATGGCTTACAAATGAAAGGTTACGCCGGAAGCGTACCGGCTGGATCGGTGGAGGAAATGGCCGCTCACAACATCGCGCTGATCAGAGACATTAAACGGCGCGGTGCGATCAAGCTCTATGCCCACAGCTATGGCGGAACCGTGGTTTACGAAATGCTCAAGCAGTTGCAAGACACCGAGATTCAGGTCGAAGACGTGGTATTGATAGATAGCGGCGTGGCCAGTTGGCCGAAGCAAATCGACAAACCCTCGGTAATGTCCTTCTGCAGGATGATCCTTGAGAATGCCGGCATCGATTCGTCCGGTCAGGAGGCGTTCATCGCAGCCATTTTGGAGGACAATCCGTATCCGGCATGGAAAATCGAATTGGCGAAACTGCTGCACACGGCGATGGGCATCGCCCCCGACTATTTCCTGGATTTGTGGAATGTGGTCGAGACTTCGCTAGCCGCCGATTACCGATATCCGTACGGTAAATTACCGCACCGGCCGACGTTGATTATCGCCGAGGAGAGTAAGAGCTGGCTAAAGCCGAATTGCTGGGACGATTACTACGACGACGTCAGGGTCGTCTATGCCGGCGGAGGACATTTTTCCGTCGTCACCGAACCTTATTGCTCGAAATGGATGAATGAACTGAAGCTCGGGTACCGCTTCGACTCGGAACTTCCAGATGGACACTACTATGGAGCTTAAGGCCGGATATTTATGGCTGCTGTGCGGACTGGCCGGATGTACCATGGGGCCCGATTACCGGCCACCATCGTTCGCCGTTCCGGATCATTGGCAGGCCGAAAAGGAGTACAGCCCGGATTTGAAAGTCATAACCCCGGAGAAACTGAGAACCTGGTGGAAGAGCTTCGGCGATTCCCAACTGAATCGATTGATGGATCTGGCACTGGCCGACAATCTGGACCTGAAGATGGCGCTGACGCGAATCGATCAGGCCCGCGCCGATCGCCGGTCGATCCGGGCGGAGCTTTTTCCACAGGTTGACGTGAGTGCGGGCGCCCAGCGTAACCAAAATCTCTCTCCCATCTACGCGCGCGGTCTTCGTTTCAATTTGTTCGAACTGGGCTTCGATGCCCTGTGGGAAGTCGATTTATTCGGGCGCCTACAACGAAGGTTGGAGTCAGCTAGCGCCGATCTGGAGGTGGCGAAGGAGGAGCATGCCCAAGCGCTGGTGACACTCACGGCCGAACTGGCGCGCTCTTACGTGGAATACCGCAACCTGCAAAACCAGCTGCGGATCACGCGCTCGAATCTGGAAGCGCAGCAACACACCCTGAAGCTGACCGAGAGACTGTTCAATGAAGGCGTCGGCACACGGCATGACGTAGTGAGGGCGCGAGCCCAGGCCGAGAATACCGAGGCGCAGATTCCCACCCTGGAAGCCGGGGTGATTGCCACTCTTAGACAACTGGAAGTGCTGATCGGCAGGCAACCCGGTACACTGGACGGCGAGTTGAATGCATCAGCCGTACTGCCAATGGCGATGGCGCAGCAATTGCTGATTTCGCCAGCTGAAACAATTCGTTGGCGACCCGATATTCATGTCGCTGAGCGCCGACTCGCCGCCGCGACTGCCATCCAAGGCGCCGCCATCGCCGAACTGTTTCCGAAAGTCTCGCTGTCGGCCTTTTTGGGGCTTCGCAACACCGACATTGAAACCCTGTTCAAGTCAGCGGCCTTTTCCTACAGCACTGCTGCCAACATGCTGCAGCCGCTGCTCAATTTCGGCCGCATCCAGGCCGGTATCGATCTGACCGAGGCGCAGCAAAAGGAAGCCTATCTGGCTTATGAAAAGGCGGTGCTGGAAGCGCTTCGCGAGACCGAAACTACTCTGACCCGATACCTGAAGGAGGAGGTGCGGCGGCAAACCCTTGCTCGTGCAGTGGCAGATCAGCGAGAATCGGTGCGGCTGTCCCAGCTGCGTTATAAGGAAGGGGTTATCACCTTCCTGGACGTGCTGGATGCCCAGCGCGTCCTCTACGCCGCCGAAATCGAGCTGGCCCGCTCCGAAGCGGAGACTTCCACGAATCTGATCGCCTTTTACAAGGCACTGGGAGGCGGCGCGAACGCTACGCCGCCGGAAATCGCACGTGAGACATCATAAGCAAACGGGCCCGCTTACAGCTTGGCCAAGCAATGGGTGGGCGCGATAGGCTGTGCCCAGCCGGCTTATGGATTCATATTGCCATTGCGAGATTCGTATGCAAAACCTCAAACATGCCTTTGAGCATATGGGTGATATTCGCATCTGCCTTATCCGGCGAGCCAGAATTATAGGGTGGGGCAGGGTCATATTCCGCTTGAAGTTGCACCATTTCAGCATGGGTCTTGCCACGCAAGGCGGCGATGACTTGCAAGGCAAAGTCGATGCCTGCGGTCACGCCGCCGGTAATCAGGTTTTTATCCCATACCACCCACTCTTTCATCGGTATCGCGCCAAAGCGCGGTAGCAAATCCAGAGCGATCCAGTGCGAGGTCGCTTTTTTCCCTTGGAGCAAAGCCTTTGATCGCCAGTGCACCAGCAAAATTATTTATGAGCGGGAGCGTGCAGTCATACTGCAGCCGACATCTATGTGGAATGAGCTTGTCCGCTAGATACCGAGGAAGCTTTCGTCTTTACACGGCAGTTTCTTATTTTACTTTCAGGCTGGTGCCACTGATGATATATGTGACGGGTGTAATACGCTGGGTGCAATAAACAAAGCACATAAGTTAAAGGCAGCCAGAGGTGGCTGCTAATCAAGCCAGACTATTATTCTATGGATTTAATCCCATCCCGTAAAAAACATGAACAGTTACAAGTTGCATTAAATCAACCACACAATCTTCGAGCCTAAATCCAAAAACTACGTCATATGCCTTATTCAACTGCGGCATATGACGCATCTTTTTCAGCATAATTCTCAAACTATTGATATTTATAACGACTTTAGCGGGCATGGATATTGCTTCAGTATCCTGACACCGCTTCTGTTTAATCCTGTCTTGCGCAACCGATGTCCGAACCCAAACACAGCTTCCTACATGACCTGTTCCTGAAACATGCCCATGAAGTCAGCGCCTTTATTCGAGGACGCTGGCCCAGAGAGCAGGATGTTGACGACATCATGCAGGAATCGTTTTTGCGCCTGTCGCAAGTACCCAATCCCGAAACCATCCTTAACCCGCGAGCCTTTCTGTTCACAACCGCGTCAAATATAGCTGTGGATCGCCATCGCCGCCAAAGAACCCGCGAGCGTTATATTGAACCGGACGTAGACCTTGAAAATCTGGCAAACGATTATTTGTCCCCCGATCGCCATTCGGAAGCACACCAAGCGCTTGAGCGATTTACCGAATGGTTGGATGAATTGCCGGAGTTGCACCGGCATGCCTTTGTTTTG
>JBAZTN010000007.1:30488-36469 GCA_041661895.1 Methylobacter sp.
ATGCAGAAATAGCCGTGCGCCTTGGCATTTCCGTTAGTACTTCCGAGCGCTATGTAAAACATGCCATGCAACATATCAGTGTGCGTCTTATTGCCATGCAAGCTTAAAATTGTGACGATAACTGAGCCGTCAAACGTCTATAGTATTATTACGATAAAATGAACCGACTTAACAAAACCGACAAGGCCATAAATCAGCGTGAAAATCACCCCGCCATCTTCCGATCCATTGCAAACACAGGCTGTTGATTGGCTTCTGCGCATTCGTTCGGAAAATTGCACTGAGACAGAACGCCACGCTTTCAACACCTGGCTGGAAGAAAGTGCTAGCCACCGTCAAGCCTATGAAACGGTGCAGGCGCAATGGGATTGGATGGAACAGTTTAAAGCCATGAATTTTCCCGCACGGAATGCCGCCTTACGCTACCGCAGCAAGTCGCCTCATCGATTAATTATCTACAGCGCAGCCGCCTCGTTGTTGCTGGCTCTGGGCTTAGCCACCTTTTCGCCGAATGGCTGGCTGGGCTTCCCGCATACCTATGTTGTCGAAAAAGGCGACCGTCAAACCATCACTTTGGCCGACGGTTCCAGTATTGATCTCAATACCGAAAGCGAGGTGCGCATCCATTTCAACCGTTGGCAGCGCAACGTCGAAATGATAAAAGGCGAAGCTTTTTTTACCGTAACCCACGATACCGAACGCCCGTTTGAAGTACGCGCCGGTAGCGGACGCATCCGCGACATCGGCACCGCGTTTGAGGTCTACATCAAACCCGAACAAGTCATCGTCGCCGTGCAGGAAGGCATCGTCGAAGTGCAGGCCATCAAAAAACGCGAACTGACAGCAGGACAACAACTTGCCTTTAACGACAGTGGCGAATTTCAAGTGCTGCAAGGCCAGGATGTCGCAGGGTTAACCGCCTGGCGACAAGGTAAGTTGGTGTTCCGCAACCGCCGTCTCGACGACGTACTAACTGAAGTAGGGCGTTACCACGATACCCGCATCCGCTTGCAGAATGAAACCTTGGGCAAACTGCGGGTTAGCGGCACATTTCATACCGCCGAACTCAATGACACGCTTAACGCCATCGCCACAATCTTGCCGGTCAACATCGATCACCTCGGCACACATGAAATCGTGCTGAAATCGGCGACATCTATTTACAGAAAAAACACCACACAAAAACAAACCTCACAAAAATAAATTCAAATTCCTGACGATTTTGCAGTGATCATGCGTCTACTCCTTATGAACACACAACAACAAGGGAGAAACGGATAAATGACATTAAAGATGAAGCGGCTTACCGCAGCTATTTTGGCGACCATGGCAAGCACTGCCTACGCAGAACAACAAAAACATCACTTTGACATCCCCCCGCAGTCACTGGGCTCGGCACTACAAACACTTGCCGCACAATCCGGCGCACCGATGCTTTATGCCGAACAGACGACGGCGGGCAAGCAAAGTCGGCGTTTGAACGGTGACTACACCACCGCTGAAGCGGCGGATAGGTTGCTTGCAGGTAGCGGCCTTGTCCACAGCGTCGCCGAAAACGGCACGGTGACTGTTAAACCTGCCGATAACGCAGGCCCCAATACGTTGAAAGCGATGACAGTTGTTGGTGATGCTGTTCGGGATCCGAATGATCCTTATAACAAAAGCTACACTGTCACTAACAGCTCTACTGCTACTAAAACCGATACGCCGATTATGGAAACACCAGTGTCTATTCAGGTGGTGCCAAGATCCGTGATGAATGATCAAAAAACAACAACAATCAAAGACGCGCTCGAAAACGTGAGCAGCGTGCGTCCGCAATCGTCTTTAGGTCTAAGTAATGCCTTTACTATCCGTGGCTTCAGGAATGGCCGGGTTTATCGTAATGGCCTTGTCGCTAGTGGTTTGTCGGTTGGGGAAGCATCTGAGTTTGAGACGGCAAACCTGGAGCGGGTCGAAGTGCTTAAAGGCCCTGCTGCGGTTTTGTTTGGTCGTATCGAGCCTGGCGGCTTAATCAACCTGGTCACCAAAAAGCCTCGGGATGAATCCTATTATTCTCTGGAACAGCGTTTCGGCTCTTACGATTTCTATCGAACCGAATGGGATGCGACAGATGCCATTACTGATGATAAATCGTTAAGCTATCGTTTTTCCGGTTCATATCAAAACAATAAATCGTTTAGAGATTTCAACTTTAATGATCGGGTTCTGGTGAATCCATCTTTGACCTGGCGACCCAGCGATGCCACTGAAATGTCCTTGGAAGTAGAAGCTATGCATGATGAATTCCAGGTTGATAGGGGGTTATTCGCTATCGGCAACCGCCCGGCGCCTATTCCCATTACCCGTTCCTTCATCGACCCTGACGATCCCGTTGACACTAACTCCAAGGCGAATCTCGGCTTCAATTTAACCCATGCATTTAATGAAGATTGGACATTGCGAAATCGGTTTCTGGCTTCTTTTATTGATGATAACAATATTTCTGTCAAACCCGCTAATGCGTTTACTGTCAAACAGTTTTTAGATCCGAGTGCCGGCAATCGCACCTATTTGCGTAATATATTTTCTCAAATATCCGACAGTGATACCTATACGACTAATCTGGATTTGACCGGGAAATTCGATCTTTGGGGAGTCAGTCATCAAACCCTTGTCGGTTTGGATTATTTAAGATCGACCGGCACCTATCTGACCCGTGGAAACTTTGTGGCGCCAGTACCTGGCTTGGGAATCGATATTTACAACCCAGTGTACGGCATTGATCCTTCCTTTTACGCGACCGCACTGGCCACGCCTTTTCCCGCTGGCGCCAATCATTCCTATTTCAGGGATGATTGGTATGGTGTTTATTTTCAGGATCACATCACCCTCTGGGATAAAGTTCATGTACTGGGCGGCGGCCGCTATGATTGGGCGACAACCGGTCGGGGCAAGGGCGATTCGTTTAGTGCTGCCGAAGCGGCTTTACCTTCACGCAAAGATGAGGGCTTTAGTCCGCGAGTGGGGATTCTCTATCAACCCTGGACATGGGCCAGTGTATATGGCAATTGGACGACTTCGTTCGGTGCAAACAATGGTGTAACAGATAGTGGCGACACTATCGATCCAGAAATCGGCGAACAATTTGAAGCCGGTTTGAAAACCGAACTTTTCGATCAGCGGCTGACGACCACATTAGCTTATTATCATCTAACCAAGGAAAATATTTTGACCCGCGATTTTAATAGCCCCGATCCTTTTGCAAGTGCGGCTATTGGAGAAGCGCGCAGCCAGGGTATTGAGCTGGACATGACGGGTCAGATTACCGATGAAATCAGTGTAGTCGGTAACTATGCCTTTACCGATGCGCGCATCACTAAAGACTTTTCCGGTCTTCAGGGCAATCGCCTGAATAACGTTCCTGAGCATTCTGGCAGTTTGTGGCTCAAATATGATATTCATCAATATGAACCGCTGAATGGTTTAAGTTTTGGCGTGGGTGTGTTCGCAGTCGGGCAACGGCAAGGCGATGACGATAATACGTTTGTTTTACCAGGGTATGCCCGATTGGATGCCTTTACCAGCTATGCTTATCAACTCCGCGGTTCGCGTTTGATCACGCAATTCAATATCCGCAATCTGTTGGATAAAACCTATTACGAGTCTACCGATCCTTTTCAAAATGCACCGCCGCGTGTCGGCATTTATCCTGGTGCACCGTTGACGGCGATGGGATCGATACGTTTGGAATTTTAGCTGGGTAGGTCAGGGGGGGGCGTGATAGCAATCCCTGACATTTCGGATCTGTACATGTCACGCAACCCGCCATATTGTCCATGAGCTACGGAGCAATATTGGCCGTTTGCTCTGGCGCAATATGACGGACAAAGCTACCGCGTCCAACTCACGCCCCTTGCCTACATCCTTGTAAGCAACGTGACCAACACAAAGAATCAACGGGTTGATGAAAAATGATTGAGCATGAGGATATAGCTTTACAAAAAATATTGCCACAGACGATGAATGAAAATCTCTATAGAACCTCACAATGGCGGCGGCGTTTTCGCAGTTTTTGGTTAACTGTGCATTTGTATGTTGCCCTGACGATAGGCTTTTTCTTTGTCATTCTTGGGCTGACAGGTTCTTTTAATGTTTTCATTTATGAATTGGAGGAATTGGGTTTGCCGAAAGTGCGTCATGAAGCCAATGCGCAAGCATATTCACTGGATGAAATTATGCAAACGGTTAAAGCCGCTCACCCGGAAAAAAAAGGCAAATGGTCATTACTGTTGCCGAACAGTGGCAATGATTATTTATGGGTGGAATACCCAAAGCCTGTAGAAACCGCCGATGAACTTTATGCACCGTTTCGTGTATTGCTCGATCCATACAGCGGAAAAATCATCTCAGATAGTTATTGGGGGCAAACTCTATGGACGTTAATCTATGAAGTTCATGCCGCTTTAATGACGGGTAAATTAGGCGTCAAGATTGGGCGAATTGGTTTTGATACTATCTGTTTTCTCGGTTTATTTCTGTTTATTTCCTCGCTGACGGGGCTTTATCTGTGGTGGCCGCGCTGGGGGAAATTCAAAAGAGCAGCGACCATTAAGCGGGGTGCAAGTCCAGAACGATTTTATTTTGATTTGCATAAAACCACGGGCTTTTACAGCTCAATCATTCTGCTAATTTTAGCGTTTACCGGGTTTTCGTTTAGGTACGCTGATTATATTAAGCCGTTGATACGCAGTTTTTCAGCCGTCAAGGAAAAGCATCTAAAAGAACCGGATGTTAAATCTTTTGTTACAGAAAATGCAAAGCCTCTTTCAATTGCAGGCGCTGTGGCAATTGCCGACACTATTTTCCCTGATGCAGAATTGCGCGGAGTATCAATACCGGATGGTAAAGAGGGCGTTTACAGTATTTCGAAAAGGCAATCAGGCGAAGCTAATCACAGATGGGCACGCAGCAAAGTGTGGATTGACCAATACAGCGGTAACGTTTTGGCCGTACAAGACCCTAAGCAATTTACCGCCGGAGAAACGTTTTTAAACCTGATGTGGCCGCTACACAGTGGCGAAGCATTTGGTCTTGCCGGTCGCCTTTTATGGTGTGTCACGGGGTTTGCGCCACTGATTCTTTATGTAAGCGGCATCATCCGCTGGCTGCAAAAACGACGCGCAAAGCGAACAAAACGAAGTTGATGATTGTTATGGGTACAGTTAACAATTAAAATATTAGATGGTTTACGTAAGGATTCTTCATTGTTGAAATGTCTTATAATCGAACAGGCTAATTCTGTTCGTGCCTGCCTGCCAACTGTGTAAATTCAGACTATGGATAATCCAGCTTATCTTAATCATTTTTTAATTTAATGAGCTTATCCTTATACCAGCTAACAAAACTTACCTGTTTTTTTTATCGCTATTTAATTCCATTACAATCGGAGACCTGTTTAATAATGAAAACGAAAATCGCCCTATTTTTAGGACTGCTGTTTATTACCAATGTCAGTTTTGCTGATTTAAAGATTGGCTTTGTTAATATACCTGCCGTTCTTGAGAAAGCTCCCCAAGCTGAAAAAGCCAAAAAACGTTTGGAACAAGAGTTTTCACCGCGCGATAAGCAATTGGTTGCGCAACAAAAAGAAATCGAAACCATGGCGGAAAAAATATCCAAAGATGCTGCTGTGATGGGTAAATCTGAAAAAGCTAAATTGGAAGATGATATTTCAAACAAGAAAAGGGATGCAAAAAGAGCGCAACAGCAATTTAGCGAAGATTTTAATGCGCGTCGTAATGAAGAGTTGGGTAAATTACAAAATAAAATCGTTGAAGTTATCCGGGGTATAGCCAAAGATCAAGGCTTAGATATAGTACTCACCGATGGCGTTATTTATGCCAGTGAACAGATTGATATCACGGCTCAAGTTCAACAAAAGTTAGCAGCCCAGCCCAATTAACTGATGCTTACCGTTAGTCATTTGGACTGACGGATTT